>JAPKCN010000180.1 GCA_028822945.1 Porticoccaceae bacterium
CTGAAGTCGCTGAAGTCGCTGAAGTATAGAGTATATATAGCGGATCATTGGCTCGTATAGGCACGCAATCGACGGGCAATGTATCGGCCATTTGATTGCACCAATCGAGATCGCGACCAACGGACATGATACCTCGACACTGCTCGCGCTGAAAAATAATGCATCGTTCAACTGGGTGATCGGCGAGTTCAAACGCCTTATCCAACAGCGTCTTATAATCTATGTTGCCGGTCGAATCTGCACCACAAGAGGCGGCGACAACCGCGCGTGGACTGGCATCGTCGATCCGCGTGGCCAGTTCATGGCTAGCAAAACCGCCAAATACTGCCGAGTGAACAGCACCGATGCGAGCATAGCTATCACTGCCTGGGGGATCATTGGTATATAGATTACCACCGTGTCGCCCACGATCACCCCTGCACTGCGCAGCACACCTGCAAACAGAGATACCTCAGCAAGCAATTCGGTATAGCTCAACTGGCTCTTAACGTCGGTTATCGGGGTTTCATAATAAAGCGCAACCCGATCTCCGCGGCCGGCAAAAACATGCTGATCAAGGGCATTGAAAAAGGCACTGGTAACACCGTCCGGGAACCATCGGTAAAAGGGCGGGAAACTGTCGTCAGGAGCAATGGCTGGTTGCTAATACCAAAATACATCTGCTGCAGCATCTAATCAAAAATCACTGTTCATAAACACTTTCCTGTAAAACATCAATTATTTTGCGGCGACGCACTCGCGACAGTTAATTCCCCATTGAGCCCCTTTTGGTGAATCCAACAGTCGCCAGCAGGGGAATAAACTCCAGTAAATCCTTACAGCACTGCGCCAAACACGATGTCATTAGCGCAGTAGTCACCATGACCAGCCATCGGACTGACTACACAGTCTGCGGAGATCTACAGACTCGCGATGTCTTTATAGAGCTGTTTAGACAGTTGATTTGCAGTTTTGTAAAGATTGAGCATAGTGTGCTGCTGGTTATTCAAAAACGCAAAACCAAGGCCGTTTTTGCGATCGCCAAAGGCCACCTCACCGCCAATTCCAGAGTGACCAAACCGGCCCTTAACAACGGAGATCGGCGTCATCGGCGAATCAACCATATAGCCCAGACCAAATTTATATGGCAAACCAAAGAGCGCACCGTCAGGACCCGGCGAATGCACTTGAGTGGCCAGATCAAGTGTCTGCGGGGTCAAGAGGTGATAGTCGCCGCGCGCACCGCCATTGCTCAGGACACCGTACAACGTTGCCAAGCTCGCCGCAGTGCCATGGCCGTTTGCCGCTGGTACTTCGGCCATTCGCCACTCCTCGGTATTGATAATGTCGGCGGCGCCGAGTGCCTGTGAAAAAGCCACGCGGTAATCGCCCAACCGCACCGCCGTCTTAATATCGCGCAAGCGCTTGGACAACAGGATATCTGGCAGGTACAAAAGCCACTCGGCCCTCGACGTAGTTTTGTCGCCTACCGCCATCAACTGATCGGCACAGCGCTGCATATCATCGCGATCGATACCGATTTTAAAATCCAAACCCAGCGGTTCGGCAATTTCTTGTTTGAAGTACTGCCCCACCGAGCGTCCATCAACGCGCCGAATTAACTCGCCAACCAGCCAACCAAATGTCATAGCGTGGTAGCTTTGCGACACTCCCGGAGTGCGGAAGGGCTGCTGCGCTGCCAGTAGATCGGTAAATAGCGACCAATCGCGCCATTGATCGTCAGGGATCGGCTCTCTAAAACCGAACATACTCGCGCGGTGGCAGAGTAGATCACGAACTAAGGTCTGCTCTTTGCCCGCACAACCATACTCGGGCCAGTATTCAGAGACCGGCCGCTGAATATCGAGTTTGCCCTGCTCGATCAGTCGCGCGGCGCAAGTTGCAACCAACCCCTTGGTCACCGAAAACACATTTACTAACGTGTCCGCTTGCCACGGGCGGCTTTTAGCCGCGTCCTGATAACCGCCGTAGAGATCGATAATGCGTTCGCCAAGGTGCTCGACAGCCATTGTCGCGCCAACCTCGTAGCCAGATTCAAGCGCCGCGGCAAAAACGTCTGCAACCCCACTAAAACGCGGATCACAATAACCCGACACCAATTTACTCGACATAAATAACTCCCCCTGACATAAGCACTTTTTGCAGTCAAACAATGGTACCACTAGCATCCATCTAGCATCTAGCCTACCGTATCCAAGCAGTTGCCAGGCAGCCTGTACGCAAACAGCGATAATCGATACCGCCCCGGCGTCACCGAGCTGAATCGTCTCGATTCCATGAGCGTGATGGTCCGCGATCTTTTAATGTGGCGAGTACCCTCGGGCGAGAGCTGCGGTCGAACCCATTGCGCCATTGTTAGCGAGAGCTGCAGTTTATTACATTCGCCGCGCGCTCTGTTACAGTTGTGGGGTAAATTCTTGGTCACCTCGGTAAGGCAAAAATCGTTTGTTCGGGCCGTCAATGTAATCTATATCAAAAGTCAATCGGAGCCAGTATCAACCACGATAACTATTCACAGGATTACCTCAGGAAAATCCTCAGCGACGTGCAGAGTATCGCTTTGGTCGGCGCCAGCCCGTCCCCAAACAGAGATAGCTACCAGTGCATGCAGGCCCTTTTAGCAATCGGCTACCAGGTAATTCCGGTTAATCCGCGTGCTGCTGGCGAGCAAATTCTCGGCCAATATTGCTACCCCTCGCTCGCAGCTATCGGTCACGCAGTGGATATGGTCGATATTTTTCGCTCCTCCGAAGCGGCCTTTGGTATCACCGAGGAAGCCCTAGAAATAGGCGCTAAGGTGGTCTGGATGCAGCTCGAGATTCGCAACCGAGCGGCGGCAAAACTCGCTGAATATGCCGGCCTAAAAGTTGTGATGAATCGCTGTCCAAAGTTAGAATTACAGAAACCCTATTGCGCGAATCTGCAACGCTAACCGCTGCAGCGCGCGAACGAACGAACGAACGAACGATTAGATTGGAGATACCAGCATGGTAGAAGCTACAGCAAGCGATCGAGCAAGCGATGAAATATTGTTAGGCGAGCTACACAACGGCGTTTTACGCCTCACATTGAATGACCACCAACGCCGCAATGCGCTGTCGGAGGCCATGCTCGCACGTCTGTCCGAGGCGCTAGCCAGCGCCGCGGCGGACGACTCGGTGCGCGTTATTATCATTGCCGCTCGCGGCCCGGCGTTCTGCGCAGGGCACGATTTAAAAGAGATTAGCGCGGCAAGATCTGCCGACGATGCCGGGCAAGCTGACTTTAAACGCCTGTTTGACAGTTGCGCGGCCGTCATGCAATCGATCGTTGACAATCCCAAAATAGTGATTGCTGAGGTCGCTGGTGTCGCCACCGCTGCCGGCTGCCAGCTCGTTGCCAGTTGTGATCTGGCACTAGCTGCAGATAGCGCGCGATTCGCCACGCCGGGGGTCAATATTGGTTTATTTTGTTCGACGCCAATGGTCGCGCTATCGCGCAACATCGCCCCCAAGCACGCCATGCAAATGCTTCTTACTGGCGATATGATCAGCGCCGCAAAAGCCGAACAGATCGGCTTAATCAACGGTGTCGTCGAAACCGCGCTGCTAACCGAGCAAAGCACGGCCTTGGCCGGTAAAATCGCTAGCAAATCGAATATGACCGTGGCACTCGGCAAACAGGCCTTTTACCGGCAAGCGCAAATGCCGCTCGCCAATGCCTATGAGTATACCTCCGAGGTGATGGTCGACAATCTGCTCAAACACGACGCCAAAGAGGGTATCGGAGCTTTTATTGACAAGCGCGCAGCGCACTGGCGAGATCAATAATTGGTGTCGAGCATCTAGACCATTCATAAAGTCGCGTGTTGAGCACCGACAGTGCATTTTCGGATACCATCGCCATAGCGCTCGAATTAGCCATGGTCAAACCACTAGTTATCGATTATGTCGATCCGATTGTGCCGGTCGTCGATTAGGCATGCACGACTCTAGAGGCAAAGTCGACAGCGGTGCCGCCGACTTTGCCTGGCAGATGCCGCGCGATGAGTCGGTCGCTATTGGCGTCAACTATACCGCGGGCACCACTGGCGACTCCCAGGG
>JAPKCN010000025.1 GCA_028822945.1 Porticoccaceae bacterium
CATGGCGATGAAACGATCAAAAAGTGGCGCGGCATCATGTGGCCCAGGACTTGCTTCTGGGTGCCCCTGAAAACTAAATGCAGGTCTATCGGTGCGTTCGATACCCTGCAGTGAACCGTCAAACAACGACCGATGGGTAACGGCGAGGTTAGCTGGCAAACTGTCTTCGTCCACTGCAAAGCCGTGATTTTGACTCGTAATCATCACCCGTTTAGCGGCTATATCCTCAACCGGGTGATTGGCCCCATGGTGACCAAACTTCATTTTGGTAGTTCGCGCACCAGACGCCAGCGCCAGCAATTGATGTCCAAGACAGATCCCAAACAGCGGAGTATCGGTTTGAAGAATCGTGTTAATAGCCGCAATAGCATATTCACAGGGCTCTGGATCGCCGGGGCCATTAGAGAGGAAAATACCGTCTGGCTGCATCGCCAAAACTTTAGCGGCGGGTGTTTGTGCAGGCACCACCAGTAATTCGCAGGACCTATCCACCAGCATTCGCAAAATGTTGCGCTTAACCCCGAAATCGTAGGCAACTACTTTAAAGAGTGGCGTTGGCGACTCGCTGTAACCATGCTCAAGGCTCCAGCTGCCCTGAGTCCAAGCTGACGGATGTGCCAGCGAAACTTCTTTTGCCAGATCCATACCTTTCAACCCAGGAAAGGCTCGCGCCTTTTCAATCGCGGAACCCGGATCGATATTACCTGCCATAATACAACCGCTCTGCGCGCCCGAATCTCGTAATCGTCGAGTCAAACTGCGCGTATCTATATCAGCAATACCGAGGATATTATGGTCACGCAAATAATCTCCGAGGCTTTGTTGGCTGCGAAAGTTAGACGTCAACAGGGGTAAATCACGAATAACTAAACCTGCGGCCCAAATGTTGTTAGATTCCTCATCATCGGCATTGACCCCGACATTACCTATATGCGGGTAAGTTAGAGTCACAATCTGATGCGCATAGGAGGGATCGGTTAGAATTTCTTGGTAGCCGGTGAGCGCAGTATTGAACACCACTTCTCCGACGCTGCAACCCTGTGCACCAATCGCTGTACCCGAAAAAACTGTGCCATCGGCCAAGGCGAGAATCGCCCGCGTACGGATCTCGGAATTCACACAACCTCCTAGCAATTAAAATACGGCGCTGTAACCCGCGCAAGTACCAGCCTTTCACAGACAACTTTGGCGGCCATAGACAGACCGCCGAGCGCAAAAAAACGAGATGAAACTTTGCGTCTCACCTCGTTCATTGTTTTTTTCACTTGCGTCTGCAACCTCTCGCTACCGAACCGGCTTCAGGCGCCGGCGTTGGAACTCCATTCTATTCAAAGAGCCGATTTTTGTCCAATAGCTTATGTGATTAATTCATTTGCTCGAACGCCCTGCCTTCATCAACTGAACCCAAGAACGTCCTGCATATCAAAGAGGCCAGGCGGTTTTTGCACTAGCCAATCAGCCGCACGTATAGCACCTCGTGCGAAAGCCATGCGACTCGATGCTCGATGAGTAATCTCTACGCACTCGCCATCGGCGGCAAATAGGACCGTGTGATCACCGACAATATCGCCCGCTCTAATCGTAGAGAAACCAATGGTCTGGCGCTCCCGAGCTCCAATCTGGCCCTCTCTACCGTAGACCGCTACACGCTGGAGGTCGCGACCGAGAGCGCTAGCTACGGCACCACCCAGCGCCAGTGCTGTCCCAGAGGGGGCATCGACCTTGTTACGGTGATGCGCCTCGACAATTTCCACGTCGACTTCATCGCCAAGAACCTGGGCGGCCAATGCCGCTAATTTAAAACACAGATTGACCCCAGTCGAAAAGTTCGAGGCCATGCACAGAGGGATCTGACGAGCCGCCTGTTCCACTACTGCCAATTGCTCACTATTTAAACCTGTGGTGCCTAGAACTACAGGTATCCCGCGCAACGCGCAATCGGTAACATTGATCGCCGAGGCCTGTGCGGTCGAGAAATCAATCAACAAATCGACCTTATCAGACAACTGACTTACCGAACTTACGACAACTACCTCGTTACGCCCAATTCCACCCAACTCCCCAGAATCTAAACCAATTAAGGAGCTCTGCGGATCTTCAAGGGCGCCCGCAAGCTTCACCTCAGGCGTTTCATGCAAGGTTTCGATGAGTGTCTTACCCATCCGCCCACCCGCGCCTGTAATAGCGATCCTAATCATGTCAATGCCTATATCAAGATGCCTCTAACCGACCACAGCTATAGCTTCAAACCATACTTGCAATACTAGTTAGTAAGATTGTCAAAAAAGCTCTTTACTCCACCGAACCAATTGCTACTGCGCGGGGAATGTTTACTGCTCCCGCCCAAACTCTGATCAAAGCTCTGCAGTAACTTCACTTGCTTAGCTGACAAATTTATCGGTGTCTCTAAAATAACTCGGCACAAAAGGTCGCCTGGTCCGCCACCACGAACCTGAGTCACGCCCTTACCGCGCAATCTAAATAACTTGCCGCTCTGGGTTTCCAACGGAATCTTTAATTTAACTTTGCCCGACAAAGTCGGCACTTCTAACTCGCCACCAAGAGCTGCCTGACTAAAACTAATCGGCACTTCACAGTGAAGGTTGGCACCCTCGCGAACGAAAAGGCTGTGCTCGGCGACATTCATTTGCACATACAAGTCGCCATTTGGCCCTCCCTGCGGCCCTGCTTCGCCCTTGCCTGCCAACCTAATTCTGTCGCCGGTATCGACTCCCGCCGGAATCTTAACCGACAGTGTTTTACGTTTTTCAACCACGCCCTGTCCGTGACATCCACCACACGGATCAGTAATCATCTGCCCGCGACCGCGACATTTAGGGCAAGTCTGCTGTACCGAAAAGAAACCTTGCTGCATCCGAACTTGGCCGACGCCTTGACATGAAGTACAGGTGCGCGGCGACGAGCCTGCTCTCGCGCCGGACCCGTTGCAATTACTGCATGAATCCATGGTCGGAATATCAATCTCAACAGTTTTACCTTTGACCGCGTCCTCTAACTCTAATTGCAGGTCATAGCGAAGGTCTGAACCACGGGCCGGCCCGCCGCGTCCCCCAGAACTGCCCGCTCCACCAAAAATATCACCAAATACATCGCCAAATATATCACCAAAACCAGCGCCTCCTCCACCTGCTTGATTCGACGCGGCGTGCCCAAACCGATCAAAATTGGCCTTTTTTTCATCGTTGCTGAGAATTTCATAGGCCTCTTGCGCCTCTTTGAATTTGTCCTCAGCGTCTTTATTATCCGGATTTCGATCTGGGTGAAACTTCATCGCAACTCGGCGGAACGCCTTCTTTATCTCGTCCGCAGATGCTCCCTTATCAACACCTAAGACATCATAATAATCGCGTTTTGCCATACCCTAATTCCCGCTAATCGCACTAACTATAAACAGACTCCTTTGACACGGAGACTTCAATAAATAGGCGCGAACCTAAGTCCGCGCCTGATCTCATATCGGCATATTGACCAACCGACGTTATTTGCGGTCTTCTTTAACCTCTTCAAACTCAGCATCCATTGCATCTTCAGCGCCATCCTCAGTCCGTTCGGCAGTTTCGTCTGGCTGACTCTGTTGCTCTGAATAGAGTTTCTGAGCCAGTGCCGCCGACGCCTCAGAGAGGGCTTGGGCTGCGCTATCAATAGCTTCTTTGTTATCGCCTTGAACCGCCTCTTCAACCGCTTTAATGCCATTTTCAATCGCCGATTTATCCTCTTCACTGGCCTTATCGCCCGCCTCTTGAAGTGTTTTTGCGGCAGCGTGAGCAAGTCCATCCGCGGCGTTGCGCGCCTGCACTAACTCTTCAAAACGCTTATCTTCTTCAGCATTCACCTCGGCGTCGCGAACCATAGTTTCAATCTCTTCATCCGATAGACCAGAAGATGCCTTAATAATGATCGACTGTTCTTTACCTGTGGCCTTGTCCTTAGCTCCGACATGCAAGATACCGTTGGCATCGATATCGAACGTCACTTCAATTTGTGGCATCCCGCGCGGCGAGGGTGGAATATCTGCTAAATCAAAGCGACCAAGAGACTTATTCTCCGCAGCTTGTTTGCGCTCACCCTGCACCACATGGATAGTAACAGCTGTCTGATTATCATCTGCAGTCGAAAATATCTGTGACTTTTTCGTCGGAATCGTCGTATTCTTTTCAATCACCGGCGTCGCTACACTACCCATAGTTTCGATACCCAAACTTAACGGCGTGACGTCCAGTAGCAAAACGTCGGTGACTTCGCCCGACAAAACTGCTCCTTGAAGCGCCGCACCCACAGCTACCGCCTCGTCTGGATTGACATCTTTGCGCGGTTCTTTACCAAAAAATGCGGTCACCTTCTCCTGCACTAATGGCATCCGAGTCTGTCCACCCACGAGGATAATTTCATCGATTTCTGAGGCCGATTTACCGGCATCTGTTAACGCGGTTTTAAGTGGCTGCAGTGAACGCTCTACCAGCTCTTCGACCAGAGCCTCCAGCTTACTGCGGGTTAATTTCACAACTAGGTGCTTCGGCCCCGTGGCATCGGCGGTAATATACGGCAAATTAACCTCAGTCTGCTGGCTCGAGGAAAGTTCAATTTTAGCCTTCTCGGCAGCCTCTTTTAGGCGCTGCATAGCTAATGGATCGCCATGCAAGTCAATGCTACTGTCCTGCTTAAATTCAGACGACAAATACTCGATAAGACGCATATCGAAGTCCTCACCGCCGAGGAAGGTATCGCCATTAGTTGCTAGCACCTCAAATTGTTTTTCGCCGTCGACATCGGCAATCTCAATAATCGATATATCGAAGGTACCACCTCCAAGATCGTATACTGCTACAACTCGATCGCCAGCCACCTTATCTATACCGTACGCTAAGGCCGCTGCAGTCGGCTCATTAATGATCCGTTTAACATCGAGTCCTGCAATTCGACCGGCATCTTTGGTCGCTTGTCGCTGTGAGTCGTTGAAGTATGCCGGCACTGTGATAACCGCTTCACTAACGGTCTCGCCAAGATAGTCCTCAGCAGTTTTGCGCATTTTCTTGAGCACTTCTGCAGATATCTGCGGAGCGGCTTTGCTGTCGCCCTTGATCTCGACCCAAGCGTCACCATTGTCTGCCTTGACAATTTTATAGGGCACCATCTTGATATCTTTTTGTACCACATCGTCTTCAAACCGACGTCCGATAAGGCGCTTGACCGCATACACCGTGTTAACAGGATTGGTGACCGCCTGCCGCTTGGCAGATTGGCCCACCAAAATTTCGCCGTCTTCGGCAAAGGCAACAACCGACGGCGTGGTCCGCGCGCCCTCGGCATTTTCGATAACTTTTGGCTTATCTCCCTCCAGGACGGCAACGCAAGAGTTAGTCGTACCTAAATCAATTCCGATAATTTTTCCCATGCCCTTAATCTCCTCTATTCTCGTAAAGCTTTTGGCTCAATTTATCTAACTCGCTGTTCGTTCCAGATGATATATGTGGGTACAAATTCTACAAATTCAAGGTCTACGGTGCTTTTGACACGGTCACCATCGCTGGGCGAACTAACCGCCCGTGGAGTGTGTAGCCCTTTTGAAACACATCGATCACCGTATTAGGTTCTAGGTCCACACTCGGCAACATACTTACCGCCTGATGTAAATCAGCATCGAATGGTTGCCCTGCGGGATCGACCTGCTCAACCTTAAAATTTGTCAGTGCGTCGACAAAGCTCTTGAGCGTCAAATGCAAACCCTCGGCAACCGGTCTTTGTGCATCGTCGTCGATATCGATGGTACTCAGTGCGCGTTCTAAATTGTCTACTACCGGAAGTAGGGCCGCGACAAATTTGTCTAAGGCAAATTTATGCGCATTCTCCACATCTCTCTGCGTCCGGCGACGCACATTTTGCATTTCCGCCTGAACTCGCAAAACCTGTTCGTTGGCATCGATCAATTCTCGCTGTGCCTTATCGCCCTCGGATTCTACCTCTTCGACTACCAACTCAGCCTCTAACGGAACCTCATCACTTTGCTTATTTGGGTCTTCCGCCCCAGTTTCTGTTTCTTGTGACACGCCAATCTCCTCTATTTATTCGCTATATTGATTTTTAACAATCGCATAGTGTCAATATGGGGACAAACTAATTAGTTTCAAGCGATTGCCTAACTGCAAGCGTAGGTGTATAAGATCTTACAACTATGGATTTGCTGATAAATTGCTCTTATCAATCGACATTAATAATTACACCCTCGTAGATCATTTAGAGATTGAGTTCTCGCAGGGCACCACTGCAATCAGCGGGGAGACTGGCGCCGGTAAATCGTTGGTACTCGACGCTCTAGCTATGGCCCTCGGCGGCCGCGCCGATTCAGACACTATCCGCCATGGTCAAAAGCGCGCTGAAATCAGCGCACACTTCGATCTTGATCAGGTTTTTGAAGCGCGCGAATGGTTGCTCAGCCAAGATTTTGACTGCGATGGACCCTGCGTGCTGCGACGCCTTTACTCCGTCGAGGGTCGATCGCGCGGCTACATAAATGGACATGCCTGCACCATGCAACAACTACAAATACTCGGCGAAATGCTGATAGATATTCACAGCCAACACGAGCATCAATCACTGTTGCGCAGAGATACCCACCGTCGTCTCATCGACGAATACGCTGGGGCTCAGACTTTGGCAGCGTCAGTCAATCAGCATTTTTCTTCAGTACGCGATTTACAACAACAGATTGTTACGCTGCAATTAAATTCGGATGATACCGTCGCGCGCCTTGAACTGCTGAATTTTCAGATTGATGAACTGAATAGCCTCGATCTGCAACCGGGAGAATTTGAACGACTCGAAAGCGAGCAGCAGACCCTATCTAACGCCGAGCAAATTATCCTCGATAGTCGCCTTTTACTGACGCTTTGCGAGCATGGCGACGAGGGTAACATTCGCGATAGCCTGAATCGTGGACTGTCTATATTAGCGGCAATGGCACACCGACCTCAGTCGCTTAATAGTGTCGAAGAAATGCTCCGCAGCAGCCTGATTCAAGTCGAGGAAGCAGCGCGTGAAATAGAGTCATCGCTGGATGGCTTTAGCCTCGATCCAGAGCGTTTGGAGCAAGTCAACGAAAGGCTTTCTGTGATGTTTCAACTGGCGCGAAAACATCGCCTAAAACCCGCCGATTTAAGCCTAAAAGTCGACAATTTAAGTGCCGAAGTCGAAGCTCTGCAGGGTGGTGAAAACAACCTAAAAAGCCTTCGTGAGACCTTACAAAAACACTCTGACGAATACCTTTTAATGGCCAAAAAACTCCGAATATCTCGATCAAAAGCGGCAAAAAAAATGGCCGGCGAGATAAATCTGCAACTGCATACGCTAGCGATGCCCGGGGCTGACTTTAAGGTCGCACAAACGCCGCATAAGGACGGTGAATGGCGTGCCAGCGGCCTCGATGACATCGAATTTGTCATCGCCACAAATCCTGGCCAACCCCACAAAGCTCTGCAAAAAGTTGCCTCTGGGGGTGAACTCTCACGGGTCAGTTTAGCTATTCAGGTGGTTGCGGCAAAGCACTCCAATATCCCAACGTTGGTATTTGACGAGGTCGATGTCGGTATTGGCGGCGCTACGGCCGATGTAGTCGGCCGGCTACTCAAATCACTCGGGGTCACGGGGCAAGTTATCAGTGTCACTCACCAACCGCAGGTAGCGGCACACGCTCACCACCACTACGTCGCAAGAAAAGTTCTTGCATCAGGTAGTACCGCGTCGCTCATGGATAGCCTCGAACACGAGCAACGCAGCGACGAATTAGCACGTATGCTGGGCGGGGCCCAAATCACCAAACAAACACGGTTACATGCTCGCGAAATGCTGGAACTTGCCAAACATACGCCCTGAGTAGATAGTCGAGCCATTGCAAAAAAAAACCCGGCTACACGATGCCGGGTTTTTTAACTGCGCAATAAATTGCACAGATAACGCTCTACTCGCCTTCAGGAGTTGGCTGAGCTTCAGGAGTTGGCTGCGCTTCAGGAGTTGGCTGCGCTTCAGGAGTTGGCTGCGCTTCATTGGCGCCGCCGCCCTCTTCCAGTAATGCTTCTTTAATCGACAGCTTTACCCGACCGCGGTTATCAATTTCGATGACCTTGACGCGCACATCTTGTCCTTCACTCAGGTGGTCTGTAACCTTATTGACGCGCTCTTGCGCAATTTGTGAGATATGCACTAAACCGTCGGTACCCGGCATAAAGTTGACAAACGCGCCAAAATCGACGATCCGAACAACTTTTCCATCGTATATAGTGCCTGGCTCAGGGTCGGCAACGATAGCGCTGATCGCATCCAACGCAGCCTGCAAACCGTCGTTATCGTCGGCATAAATCTTAACCGCACCGTCATCGGTAATATCAATGGTCGAGTTGGTCTCGTCGCATAGAGCGCGGATGGTCGCACCGCCCTTACCAATAACATCGCGGATCTTGTCTGAATCGATCTGCATTATTCCCATGCGCGGCGCCGACTCGGCGACCTCATCGCGACCCGTCGCTAGCACACGGTTCATCTCGTCAAGTATATGCAACCTTGCCTTCATCGCTTGCTGCAGGGCAATTTCCATAATTTCTTCAGTAATGCCTTCAATTTTAATGTCCATTTGCAGCGCGGTAATGCCCTGCGCTGTTCCGGCTACTTTAAAATCCATATCGCCCAGATGATCTTCGTCGCCGAGTATATCTGTAAGAACTGCAAAACCATCGTCCTCTTTAACCAAGCCCATGGCGATACCAGCAACTGGCGCTTTGAGTGGTACACCGGCATCCATCAACGCCAAACTCGACCCACAAACCGAGGCCATAGAGCTTGAACCGTTGGATTCGGTAATTTCTGATACCACGCGTATTGCATATGGAAATTCTTCTTGCGAGGGAAGTACCGCAGCGATACCGCGACGTGCCAGACGCCCATGTCCAACTTCTCTTCGGCTAGTAAAACCAATACGGCCACACTCACCCACCGAGTACGGAGGAAAATTATAATGCAGCATAAAGGGGTCGTCTCGACGTCCTTCAAGAGCATCGATCATTTGCGAATCGCGGGTTGAACCAAGCGTTGCAGCGACAATCGCCTGAGTTTCGCCACGGGTAAATAATGCCGACCCATGAACTCGCGAGAGCATGCCAACTTCGACATTAATGCCACGTACTGTAGTTGTGTCGCGGCCGTCTATACGGGGTTCTCCGCGAATGATTCGACCACGAACAATTTTCTTCTCAAGTTTTTTGAAGGCGTCCTTAACATCGTCATGAGATATCTCGCCTTCGACCACCAACGCAGTCATTGCACGATCTTTAATGGCACTAATAAGTCCCACTCGTTCCTGTTTGTCGACAGTCTGATAGGCGCCATCCAAATCGACACCGGCAAGAGTCTCAAGGGCATTTGACATATCCTGATTAACCGCCTCTTCCTGCCAATCCCAACGCGGCTTACCAACCTCGGCAGCCAACTGTTCGATGACGGTAATTACCGCCTGCATCTCTTGATGGGCAAACAGCACCGCGCCAAGCATAATGTCTTCAGAAAGCTCGCTGGCCTCGGACTCAACCATTAATACCGCATCTTTGGTGCCCGCGACGATCATATCGAGTTCCGAGTCTTCGAGATCACTATAGGTTGGATTAAGGAGGTAACCTTGGGCTCCGGTGTAGCCAACGCGAGCGCCGCCGATCGGACCATTAAAAGGAATTCCCGAAATCGATAACGCCGCAGATGTGCCGATCATCGCGGCAATATCTGGGTCGATATTCTTTTCTGCCGAAATCACCGTACAGACTACCTGCACTTCGTTTTTAAAACCATTAGGGAATAGCGGTCTGATCGGTCGATCAATCAATCGAGAAGTCAGCGTTTCCTTTTCGTTAGGTCTGCCTTCGCGCTTGAAAAAGCCGCCAGGAATTTTTCCTGCAGCGTATGCCTTCTCTTGATAATGAACACCGAGTGGGAAAAAATCCATACCTGCTTTGGCCTCCCTAGCACCGACAACGGTACACAGAACAGTGGTATTGTCTATCGAGCACAGAACTGCTCCAGTTGCCTGACGGGCTACGCGACCTGTCTCTAGGGTGATAGTGTGATTGCCGTATTGAAATTTCTTTACTATTGGATTCATGTTGTTGCCTTTGCAAGTCTAGCTTAGAGCGCCTTTAGATCTATGCCGCACACTGCTGCTCGGGTTACCGATATCTACTGCTACACAATACATATCAGTAACTCGATCAACTTGAGCGCGACCTAAATCGTCTAAGGCATGAGTGAGGTGCTGTTTAGGATCTATTGCCAGTGGCTCCAGATCCAAGAGCACCTAACGCCGCAAACCAAGTTTCTTGATGAGCTGCGTGTATCGGCTGGAATCTTTACCTTTGAGGTAATCCAACAATTTACGTCGTTGATTAACCATACGAATCAACCCTCGACGCGAGTGGTGATCTTTTTTGTGGTCGCCAAAATGGCCTTGTAATTTGTTGATATTTGCAGTCAACAGAGCGACCTGCACTTCGGGTGATCCGGTATCATTTTCTGCGCAACCATGTTCACTGACAATGGTGGCTTTCTCCTCTGCGTTTAATGCCATAGTTATTGCTCCAGTACGCGGTTTGAGTTTTTCAGGCACGCCCGCGCATACTTACAGGAGGCCTAGATAATTGATCACTAAAGATCGTTAAAAAGCTGCTCCAATGAGTTAGAGCAACTATCTATTGTCGGCAACAACTATTACGTTGATACCAATCTAGACGGCGCAAGATAACCATCGTCTGTTAATTTTGCCACGCCGAGAAATTTTTCGTCATCACGAAAGATGCGCACTATATCCGCTTCTAGGTCAGGGATAAAGCCCTCTGGCAATAATACTGCCCTACCTTGGAGAAGCAGCGCGGCGGCGCGAGCGTCTAAAATTGCTACAGGGCGATCTGCAATAGCCGCATCTACAGGGAGCAATAGTCGGTCCAGCGCAGCACTGCCCGCATCTTCATGTAGGGCCTGCAAGGTTTCCAGACAGGTCGATTGATGGTCACTGAACGCACCAGCAGACGTGCGGTGCAACCGACTAACATGCGCACCACAGCCGAGTAGCACGCCGAGGTCCTCGGCTAAACTACGCACATAGGTCCCTTTACTACACTTTATGTAGACCTCGAGTAACGCTGTGGCTCCCGGCGTAAAGCTCTCTAACTGATAATCGTAAATGTAAACAGGGCGCGCACTGCGCTCAATCTCGACACCCTGCCGAGCATATTTATAAAGCGGTTGGCCACGGTGTTTTAAAGCTGAATACATCGATGGAACCTGTTCGATTGGTCCCCTGAAAGTCTCGATGGCCGCAGCGACCGTCTCGAGGGTCAGGGCACTCGCGTCGCTAGCATCTGTTACCACTCCGTCACAATCGCCGGTATCGGTCTGCACACCCAGCGAAAATGTACTGCGATAACTTTTATCTGATTCCAATAAGTATTGGCTAAACTTGGTCGCCTCGCCAAAGCAAATAGGTAACACTCCCGTCGCGAGCGGATCTAAACTGCCTGTATGCCCGGCTTTATTGGCGTCAAACAGACGTTTGACGCGCTGCAGTGCATGATTTGAGGTCATACCGGTGGACTTGTCGAGCAAGAATGTTCCACTGAGAGCGCGGCCGCGCGCACGCCGTACCGACAACTTTAAGAATCCTGCTCTTCAGAAGGGCTCCAGTCACTTGAGACAGCGCGGTCTATCAACGCTGACATCCTCTGCCCTTTGACCCCAGTATCGTCGTAGATAAAACTTATTTTGGGCGTAGTACGGAGTTTAATACGGGTCGCCAACTGGCTACGTAGATACCCGGCAGCGCCACTCAGAGCCAACATTGCCGCTTCGATCTGGATATCGCTGCGCTCGCCGACGAAACTCACGAATGCCTTACAATAGGCGAGGTCGCGGCTCACTTCAAGATCGGTAATACTGACCATACCAACCCGTGGGTCGCGAACTGACTCGCGAATCATAATTGCCAGTTCGCGCTGGATAGCATCCGCCACCCGCTCTGCACGGGTAAATTCTCTCGGCATACCGAATGTCCCCTAGAGTTGTTAGAGTGAGCGCTGAACCTGCGTAATCTCGTAGACCTCGATCAAATCACCGCTGCGAACATCGTTGTAATCCTTGACGCCGATACCACACTCCATGCCATTGCGCACCTCTTGCGCATCGTCCTTAAAGCGGCGCAGAGATTCCAATTCACCCTGATAAATAACTATATCATCACGCAACACGCGAATAGGCTTGTTGCGATGAACTATGCCTTCAGTCACCATACAGCCTGCAATGGCACCAAACTTCGGGGATCTGAATACATCGCGAACCTCGGCAATTCCCACGATCGTCTCACGAGCCTCAGGTGCCAACATACCCGACAGTGACAACTTCACTTCATCGAGTAGGTTATAAATGATGCTGTAGTAGCGGACTTCGATCTCTTCTTTTTCAGCGAGCTTACGAGCCTCACCGGCGGCGCGAACGTTAAAACCAAGAACGATAGCACCCGTGGTCAAGGCTAGATTGATGTCTGATTCAGTAATTCCACCGACTCCGGAGGCTACGATTTCGACTCCGACCTCGTCAGTAGTGAAATCGTTAAGCGCGCTGACAATTGCCTCAAGGGAACCACGTACATCTGTCTTTACGACCAATGGCAAGGTGCGCATCGCCTGCTCACCCATATTAGCGAACATATTTTCTAGCTTCGCCGCCTGCTGGCGAGTCATTCGCTCGGACCGTGCTTTAGTTTGTCGTGCGGCCGCAATCTCTTTTGCTTTGCGTTCATCTGCAACGACAAAGAATTCATCGCCGGCATTTGGAGGCTCATCGAGACCAAGAATTTCGAGTGGGATCGAAGGGCCAGCCTCTGTAATTGTCTGTTTCGCCTGATTTGCCATGGCGCGAATTTTGCCAACGCTCTCACCTGCTAAGATAAAGTCGCCCTTGCAGAGCGTACCCTGCTGCACCAGCGCCGTGGCAATCACACCGCGACCCTTATCGATCCGCGACTCGACGATCACGCCGCGCGCTGGCCCGTCAACGACAGCCGTAAGCTCGAGGAGTTCCGCTTGGAGTAATATCGCATCCAGTAGATCGTCAATCCCCTCCCCAGTCTGGGCCGATACCTTGACAAACTGGGTATCCCCTCCCCACTCCTCGGGAATTACATTTTTAGCCCCCAATTCGCTGGTAACACGCTCGGGATCGGCGCTTTCTTTGTCAATTTTATTGATTGCCACAACGATCGGTACACCGGCTGCCCGCGCATGCTGGATCGCCTCTTCGGTCTGAGGCATGACACCGTCGTCCGCGGCTACCACAAGAATCACCACATCGGTGCTTTGCGCTCCGCGCGCGCGCATGGCCGTAAAAGCGGCATGTCCTGGGGTATCTAAAAATGTCACCGTACCCTTGGGTGTATCGACGTGATAAGCGCCAATGTGTTGGGTTATACCGCCAGCCTCTGCAGACGCTACTCGGCTCTCGCGGATATAATCGAGCAGCGACGTCTTGCCATGATCGACATGCCCCATAACTGTTACAACGGGGGCCCTTGGCAATTCGCCGGCGCTACCAAGTTGCTCAGCAAACTGCTCGGCGAGTTGTTGTTCGATGCTGTCATCGACCGCAGCGACCGCAGTATGGCCCAGTTCTTCCACCACCAAAAAGGCTGTTTCTTGGTCGATGAGTTCGTTGACAGACGTCATCACGCCCAACTTCATCAACGCTCTGACCACTTGAGTCGCTTTGACCGACAAACTCGCCGCCAACTCCGACACTAAGATTTCTTCGGGTATCGCCACTTCGAGTATCTTCTTACCGATGGGTCGTTTAAAAGTATGCTTATTATCAACTTTGAGCGGTGTTCCCAAGGTCGACTTCAGACGCGATTTCTTGCGCCTGTCCTCACCGCCATCATCGAGTACCAAGCGGGATTTCTTCTTTGCGCCCTTACCGATCGGTTTCTTAGCACGCTTAATCGGATCTTCGTCATCACTCGGCTTGTTGGTTCGGCGTCCCTTGTCATGCACAGGATCAATGACCGGCGCCGGTGCTGGGGCTACCTTCGCGGAACGTACTGGCTTTTTATTATCTTCATCGGCAACCAAAGCCGGCTCGGCGTTGGCTGTAGCAGCAGCCGTTAGCTTTTCTTGCTCCTCGCGCTCGGCGTTTAGCTTCGTCTCTTCATCCGCTCGGCGACGGTTTTCGATTGCTGCAACGCGCTTGGATTCGACCTCGTCAGTAGCCATCGACAACGACGACGGCGCCTCTTCTACTGTGGATTGAGGCACCACCTCAGCGGGTTCGATCAGCTCCTCGTCACTACGTTTGACGTAAGTACGCTTTTTACGCACCTCGATGTTAACAGTCTTGCGGTTAGCCGACTTCAGTGTCGTAACGGTCTTTCGACGCAACGTAATCTTATTCGGCTCGCGCGCGCTGGCGCCGTGCAAACCCTTCAGATAGCCGAGCAATACCTGCTTCTCACTATCGGCTACAGATGCATCAGCAGTCGTGTGAGATAGCCCCGCTTCTTTCATTTGCGCAAGCAAACGCTCCACGGATGCGCCAACGGTTTTTGCCAGTTCACTAACGGTTACTTCAGC
>JAPKCN010000181.1 GCA_028822945.1 Porticoccaceae bacterium
GGTGTACCAAAGATAACTGGCCCATGGGGGTTATTATGACAATGCTTTGGTACGATGGCAAAGCCTGGTTGACAGCATCTGGGCAACGTCACCGTGTTTCAGCAGTGCGCCGTAATCCACAAGTTTCAGTGGTTTTAACAAGTAAGGGCACCAGTATGGGGCCGAATAAGACGATCACTTTGAAGGGGCGATGCGTGGTGCATGATAGCCGCGAGATCAAGGATTGGTTCTATCCTAAATTTGCCCTTAGACGGTGTGACGGCAATACTGCGGCCGCCGTAGATTTTTTGAAAATGCTCGATTCGCCAATGCGGGTTGTGCTTGAAGTGGTTCCGGAAAAATTCATTACTTACGACGGAGCCAAATTAGAAGCGCACACGCAGGGCAAACTTAAGAGCGAACAAATGAGTGCAATGTCCGAGTCGGATCGCGTCCGTCACAGTGCAATTGGAGCGCAGGAAAAAATTGATGAGTAAATAACAGACGAAATCTTTATCTACGATAATAGCTATTGTGCGACATCTAAAACGATGTAACAGGAATCCAAAGAGAGCCGCATGAGCGGCCCTCTTTGGATTCCTGGTTTGGATTTCCGGATTAATCTGAGGCTTCTAACGATTGCTCGATATCGGCAATTATGTCGTCAACGTGCTCAATCCCGACCGATAACCTGACAAGGTCCGGGCCGACTCCGGCACGTTGCATCTCCTCTTCACTGAGTTGTCGATGGGTGGTGCTGGCTGGGTGACAGGCCAGGCTTTTGGCGTCGCCAATATTGACAAGTCGCTTGATTAGTTGCAACGCATCGATAAATTTAGCGCCTGCAATTTCGCTACCTTTAATACCAAAACTAACAATCGATGACGGTTTCCCAGACGTTACCTGTTGTGCTAATTGGTAGTATTTGTCAGTGGGCAGGCCTGCATAATTCACCCAAGAAACGCGGCTGTGATTTTGTAGGTAAGTTGCTACAGCGAGTGCATTTTCAGCGTGGCGTTCCATGCGAAGTGCCAGTGTTTCTAAGCCCTGCAAGATCATAAAGGCGTTAAACGGCGATAGAGCCGCGCCCATATTGCGCAGTGGCACCACGCGAGCACGTCCGATGAAGGGCGCATCGAAGGCGTCTGCGTAGATCACTCCATGGTAAGACGGGTCGGGGGTATTAAACTGTGGGAAGCGCGGGTTGTCTTTCCAGCCAAACGAGCCTGCATCTACGAGGATACCGCCAATAGTAGTGCCGTGACCGCCGATGTATTTGGTCAGCGAGTGTATAACAACATCTGCACCCTGCTCGAATGGGCGACAAAAATAGGGAGTCGCGACGGTGTTGTCTACTACAAGGGGTAAGCTGTGTCGATGCGCCATAGTCGACAAAGCTGTGATGTCGACGATGTTGCCAGCGGGATTGCCAATCGATTCACAAAATACGGCTTTGGTCTTGTCGTCGATCAGAGACTCGAGGGCATCGATGTCGTCACCGGACGCCATACGAACATCTATATCTTGCTGCGGCAGAGTGTGCGCAAACAAGTTGTAGGTGCCGCCATAGAGTTGACTGACACTGACTATATTGTCTCCAGCGCGACATAGGGTTTGTATTGATGCGGTAATAGCTGCCATTCCCGAAGCTAAACAAAGGGCGGCGACACCGCCCTCGGCTGCGGCGATACGTTGTTCTAGGACATCACAGGTCGGATTCATAATGCGCGAGTAAATATTGCCAGCTTCGGCGAGATTAAACAGATCGGCACCGTGTTGGGTATCGCGAAAACTATAGGATGTGGTTTGGTAAATCGGCACGGCAACCGCATTGGTTGCCGGGTCATCATTAAAACCGGCGTGGATGGCCTGTGTTTCAAATTTCATAGCAAATAAAATCCTGTTTGTTTAGGGTGAAGGTCAGAGATTAATGGGGTGCGAGGCGTACAGTTAACATAGCGATGTTTTTCAAATGGAAAAAACTCTCGCCATTCACATTTTGTCCCATCAGCTTAGAGTATACAATTTAAAGAAAAGCGCCGATGCTATTTCTTAAGTGCATAAGCAAGATTTTGCTTCTTAGCCTTTTGGGTTCGAATTTATGCTCACCAATAGATTCTTTATTAGTGATTCGCCAAAAAGTATCATTAATTCCTGGCTATTTGCAAATTCACGGGGGAATAGTTATAACGGCCATAAAATAATAAAAAACATCAAACTACAACGATCACAGAGGGGCATAATTACTGATGAGCAATGCGCATGCGGTAGATATTGGTTTAGGGCAAATGATTTTAAAGCGTGCCGAACTTACGCCAGATAATCGTGCAATCACTTTTGAAGGGCATACCCAGACGTTTGATCAACTCGCTGATCGAATCCGAAGGATGGCTTCTGTGCTCAAAAAAGGTGGTATCTGTCGCGGAGATCGAGTGGGTTATATCGGCCTTAATCATCCAGTTTTTTTGGAAGTTCTTTATGCCTGCTGTTGTCTTGGGGCGATATTTGTGCCGCTAAATTTCCGTTTGACCGTTCCCGAAGTGCGCTTTATAGCTAATGATGCTGGGATCCACACGCTGTTGGCAGATGACACCCTGATGCCTCTAGTCGACCAGGCCCGCGACGAACTTGTCTGTCGTCGTTATTTGGCGATTGAGAGCTCAGGTAGCGGTTGGGAATCATTAGAGCTTGCACTGCAAACCGTCAATGGGGTGGCCGGCAGCGAGCGGGTGGCGGCCGATGATGTGGCTTTTATTATGTATACATCTGGGACTACAGGGTTGCCTAAGGGCGCGATGTTAACCCACGGCAATATCTTCTGGAATACTGTGAATACTGTCTTTGGCGAGGATAATGTGCAAAGTGCAACTTTGACGTGTGCGCCGTTATTTCACATTGGTGGTTTAAATGTGACCACATTACTGTCCCTCTTTAAGGGTGTTGAAGTTGTACTACATCGTAGCTTTGATGCAGGGCAGGTATTGATTGATATCCAACGTTACAGTATCTCAACTATGTTTGGTGCACCGACAATGTTTTTGATGATGGCACAACATGATGCCTTTAACAGCACAGATTTGAGCAGCATCGAATCTGTTATTGTCGGTGGTGCGCCGGTGCCAGTGCCTTTGATTGAAACCTATGGTGCACGAGGTATAAGCTTTTGTCAGGGCTATGGTCTAACTGAAACAGCACCATTTGCGAGTATATTAGCGAGTCGCTTGGCGATGATCAAGATAGGATCGGCGGGTTGTCCGCCGTTGTTTAGTGACTTAAAAATTGTCGATTTTGACAACCAACCGCTGCCTAGTGGCGAGCGTGGTGAAGTCTGTATCAAAGGCCCCAATGTAATGAAGGGTTACTGGAATCGTCCCGATGCAACGGCAGAGGCGATCGATGACATGGGTTGGTTTCACAGTGGCGATATAGGTTATATCGATGATCAGGGCTTTTTGTTTTTATGCGACAGAGTCAAGGATATGATTATCAGCGGTGGTGAAAATATTTATCCCGCCGAGGTCGAGAGTATACTTTATGCTCACAGCGCCATCGTGGAGGTTGCGGTGATTGGTGTGCCGAGTGAGAAATGGGGTGAATCGGTCGCTGCAGTGGTAGTGTTAGTGCCTGAAAGTGAATTGAATTTAGAGGATTTGCGCAACTTTGCCGGAGAAAAATTGGCGCGCTATAAGTTACCTAGCGAACTCTATAGGGTCGACTTACTGCCGCGAAATCCGGCGGGGAAGGTACAGAAGTTTATCCTTAAAGAGCAATTTTTATAGTGTGCTACAGCAACTGTCAAAATCTTCTAATCTAAGAAAATAATCCTTGAACAAACCAGCGCTGGCTACTTTTCTCCCAAAATAGCCAATAGCGCGAACCTTGCGGGTCGTGTGCCAGGTAGTAGTCACGTTGCTGTTCACTGCTCCACCAGTTGTCGCTGAGCCGCTCTGGACCGCTGAGTAGCGTTAGAGGTTGGCGCCAAAAGGGTCGCTGGCGATGTCCAGATAGCGCAATTGGGTGTTCCATCAACCATAGCGGTTGGTGTGAGAATACTTGTTTATCTAGCCCCTTAGCCGATGACAAACC
>JAPKCN010000182.1 GCA_028822945.1 Porticoccaceae bacterium
CAAAAAGTTCGGCGACACTCGACCGTCTGCTCGACAAGGTCCCTAGCGTAGCAGTAAATAAAGATACCATCAGTATTCAGGTAGCTTTGCAAGAGGCTACGGGAGATCCACTAGTTTATAGCGCAAGTTTTTTTGACGCGACCAACCTTTTAAAAGCCCAAAGCGTCAGCAATCTCCAACGTCCCGCTGAACTTGAGATATTTAGCCGGCCGCTGGAGCTTCAAGAAACTCGCGATGGGCGCGTCGAGATCGCTATTGACGTTGGTCTTATCAACGCGACTCATCGGCAGGCAGCTATTGATTGGATACTGCTATGGGTAATGTTTAGTGGCTTGATTACCTATAGCAGTTACCGCTACAGCGAGCGGTTGTCGCGGCGAATCGCACAATTAGCCAATCGCCTACCTGGGAATAGTAACACCTTGGGAGACGAATTAAATGCATTAGAAAAACGTCTCGAACCTCTATTAGCATTATCCCAAGAACACTATAGCGACAGCAATCACGGCTATTTCTGTACCCTGATCAGCGCTAAACTGATCAACCGCGAACGCCTCGGGACGCAGTTAAATCGGGATAATTTAGAGCGCTTGTTTGAAAACATCGATTACTGCGCTCTGCGTGCCTTAGAACTTTACGGCGGACATCGCATTGAGGGCGCAGAGGGAGTGGTTAACTTTTATATACGCTCGACCGAGTGCTCAAAGCAACACCTATTAGTCTGTTTGATGGCGGTCTATTCACTGCAACAGTTGCTCGAGAGACTATCGGATCAACTTGGTATCGATTTAGAAATCGCCTGGACACTCTGCAGTGATAACATTGCCATGGTGCCTATTTTTCGTTACCACGAACAAATAGATCGACTCAAAAAGCAGTCGTTAGAACTCTCTAAAACACTACATGATGGCATGATCGCTTTGCACACCCAACTCTACGATAGTGATCAACTATCGACAGTCGCCCGATTCATCTGCTACGACAAGGACATCTTTGTGCTGCAGGCATTCGCTGAAGAGCGTCAATTGCTGTTGGAAAAACAGATCCAGCACTTGGCCAATATCTGTCTGTACGCAACCCCGAAGGAATCATCACTGCTCCCAGCAGGCATAAATATCGCAGCGTCCTAAACGTCGCGCCTAGTTCTGGGACCTTTTATGTTACAGGTTCGAGGTTTTGATCCATCTCGAGCGCTGGGGATGTCTCGCTGGGGATGCCGACAGCGGTCGCGGGAACGCCGGCGACCGTAACATGCGCGGGTACTGTTTCGAGTACTAAACTACCGGCACCAACTTTTACCCCCTCGCCAATATGAATATTGCCAAGTATTTTCGCGCCAGCGGCAATCAGCACGCCAGAGGCAATTTTTGGATGCCTATCGCCTGGAGCGGAACCACTGCCACCGAGCGTAACCGAGTGCAATATTGAAACATCGTCGCCAACCACTGCTGTCTCGCCAATAACTAGACCGGTCGCATGGTCGAGCATAATACCACTACCCATGACCGCTCCCGGATGGATATCGACGGCAAACTTTTTTACCATTTGGCTGTGTAACAAGAGCGCCAACACGCGGCGATCTCGACACCAAAGCCAATGCGTGATGCGCTGTAACTGCAACGCTTGAAAGCCTTTAAAGTAAAGCAGCGGGACAACGTAACTATCGCATGCTGCATCGCGCTGCACATAGGCCTGCAAATCTGCATTGACGCTCCACAAAATCTGCCCGTCATCAGCTAATGCCTGGCGGCAGATATTGGCAAACACGTCTGCGGCGAGCGCGCCGTTATCGATAAATGACGAGAGTTTATGCACCAACGCATCAGCCAAACAACTATGTTTCAAAATAGAATTTGCAAAGAATACTTCGAGCAGCGGTTCACTGGCATTCAAACCGCGCGCATCAGAGCAAATTTTACGCCACAAATTATCCATCTCGTACACGGGCCGTACCCAGTACATAATGGTTAAACACTGTAAATAAAGCGTTCATAAATGATATCCAAATTTTCTAGCACAATGTCGAGTCGACAAATTTTTGCTTTACGCAGTCGCTGCGCCAACGCCAGTTTGTTGTGTAGCGCCGCGTAATGCCTCGCCAATGGTGCATAACTCAGATGCCAAGGCTCTGGCGAGACGCCGCCAAGGTCCTCTGCGTAGGGTCGATAAAAGTCGTCTATAGACTCCAACTCGGTGTCCAGCCAAGCATGCATTGATGCAAAAACACCCCCACGTTGGGTTTCCTCTGGTATCAGTTGCAGGCGATAGCCTTGGGGCATAGCGGCAGCGTCATAAACATCGACATCGGTACCCCAATGGTGCCTCGAGGCTCCGGGCAATGCGGACCATCGCAGTACCGCCTCGACTTGTTGCCAATCGGAAAGATCGTCGAGCCGTAGTGGCCGACTCAGTTGATCGAGTACCGGGCGACGCCCACAAAATTTGTCATTCCAAATTTCAACTTGACGTTGAAATGACCGATAGCTACTGCAGACGCAAAGGTCAAACCCTTGCGCGGCGGCGCGGTAGCGCAGGTCGCTTAGCCGCAATGCAACGTTGCGATGAACAAGAAATCGCCCCTCGGGTTCGTGCAGCGAGGTGTTTACCCAGGGCACTAAGTGCATCTCAGTGGTGCCAAAAACGATATCCTCATCGGCTGTCGCAATCTCAGTTTCGGCAATTGGCATGTGGTTCACTGACCCCCTTATTTCTCCGCTTGGCACACTGTAGTTTATGCTAGCGATGACTGTTGCGTTCAATCAACCCGCGAGCGCGAACTTTTAGTGCTGCTGGCTGGTCGCAAACTGCACCTCATAGTAGCATTGGTAATGGTCTCGACAAAGCACTACCATCGTCTGCCATACTGCATTCCCAGGCGATAACTTCTACCCCTGCACTCACCGCCAACTCCAGCGTACGCGCATACTCTGGATCTATGTCGCCGGCGATCGCGACGCGCTCAACGGCAGTCAGCTGAATACAAAAAAATAGTACCGCGCGGTGACCCGCGATAACCATAGCTGTAAGTTCGCGTAAATGCTTACTGCCTCTAGCTGTCACCGCATCTGGAAAGACTGCCAGACCGCTGCCCATATCCAGCGTGACGCTCTTAACCTCGACATAACAAGCATCATCTGACCGCTCTAGTAACAGATCGATACGGCTATTTTCCTCGCCGTAACAAACTTCTGTTCGAATTCGCGTGTAGTCGGCAAGTTCATTAATCTTGCCCTGTTCGATCGCTTCGCGAACAATTTTATTGGGCAACGCGGTATTAATACCCGCCAGATTCCCGAAGCTTGTGGTCACACGCTCGAGAGTGCCGGGTAATTTGCGCTTGACGTTATCCGACAGCGAGTACCAACAGGGACCACCCACTACCTGACAATTTTTCATAGACCCGGTGTTCGGGCAGTGAATTGTCAGAGGTTGCCCGTCGGCAGTTTTAATATCGGCAAAAAAGCGTTTGTAACGGCGCAAAAAGATCCCGCGTCTAAGTGGTTTGGAAAATTTCATTAATGTTGCGATCCCTTGGCTAACATACTTCTGGAGAATACGTCATACTGCGATAATCGTGTTTAATATGCCACCCACAGTAAATCGGCACAAGCGTGCCCATCACCATTACAAAGAGGTTTTTTAAACCCTTTTATTAAATTTTTCTTGATAAATGGCGCTAATATCTCTATAACGCGGGGCTGATATCCATATGTTCTGCGCAATTGACGGATTAAATTATGCCTGCAACGAGTAGCTCCAAAAGAACGTCTTCAAAAAAAACCGACAAGACAGGCAGCGAGAGCGAGCAAAAAGGTACTGCCAGTCTGCACGGACTCGAACCTTACAGGGAAAAAGCCGGTGAGGAGTATATGAATGAGTCTCAGCGCGAGCACTTCAAAGCTATCTTGCGCGCTTGGCGGCACGAACTTATGGAAGAGGTGGATAGAACCGTAAACCATATGCAAGACGAGGCGGCAAATTTCCCCGATCCGGCAGATCGCGCCACTCAGGAAGAAGAATTCAGTCTTGAACTGAGAACTCGTGATTCACGAGTTC
>JAPKCN010000183.1 GCA_028822945.1 Porticoccaceae bacterium
GGTAAATTCCCGAGGCGCCGTTAAAGGAGGTGCTATCCGTTACAGGATAGGTATCAAAGTGACCAATTTCTTTAGGGTTCGCTGTGTCGCTAATGTCGAGTACCGTCATACCACGAGTATAGTGAGACATATAATAGCGATTGCCGCGGACAAATCCGTTGTGGTCGATGGCGCGAGTCTTGCCCACCCAGGTCGATAATAGTGTCGGTACGCCGAGATCTGAAAGATCAAAAAAGCGCACGGAGGTATTTAGTTGACGATTGAGTTCGTTGAGTTCGTCGTGCACCACCAGCACTTGTTTGTCCTAGGTATACCAGCCCGAGTGAATATATTCAGCTTCCGGATAGGTGGTCGTGCTCAATCTAGAAGGCGCGGCATTATCGGTCTTATCCCATATCTGAAAATTATCCTTGTTAACATCGAATAGGATCTCGCAGACCGATCCACTCGCGATGCATTGGCTATCTTTGCGCACGTCGGTGATGACCATCGATGTGGCGTCGTGGGTATAATTTGTTCGCGAGTCGGCGACATGCTCGTAAACCCGAGTGAGCGAAGTCGGATCATTCAAGGCTTAGCTGTTGAATGATCCGCCGCGCGTGGATGAACCGATAATGTGTAAATATGGTTCGACCCCGTTGAGTGGCACACCAAGCGAGTAGTCGACATTACTGAGGGGGACATTATGCGCGCTGAGCTCGTTTTTATGCGTCGACAGCAGGGTGGCGGTATCCGGTAGACCGCGTAGGTCGATGATCATTGTGCTAATTGCGGCGTTGTCGGCGGTCACATAGGCGTAGTTGTCCCAGCGACCGCTACCAGTATTAAAGTGTTGGTAGTGTTCGATATCCCGCCAGTCTGTTGATCGGCCGGCAATTATATCGATAATATATGGAGATGTAACGACTATCGCGACGCCATTATTCAGTCCAATTAACGCATATTCACGTTGGTCGTTGAGGTCGTAAAATCCTCAGATATCGTTAGCTGCGCTAGGGTCACTGGAAAAACTCGATAGGGGTAGGTGCGCCAGCAGGTCGATGTTGCTGCAGGCGTGATCTCCCGCAAAGCCGTTGACGCAGTTTGTGGCGGGAGTTTTTTGTTTTAGTCGTTGGTAGACTTTGAGAGATTTGCGCAGTTGTCGATCTTTTTGCTGATTGCGTCCCTTGCTGTCGACAATAACAGTGAAGCCCTTGCGCGCCAGTTTTTCCGTATATTCCAGCGGCACACCTGAAAGGTGGATGAGATTTTTCTCGTTGGTTTTGGCGTATCCGTCTGCCGTATTGTAGCGACCCATAACGGGTACTAGATCATTTAGTAAGTATAATAATGTGTCGGCATCGTCAATAGCATAGTGGCCGGATGCTAGTTTAATTTGATCGCCCTTGTTCGCCTGAGATCCGGCATAACTGATACTTTTACAAGGCGTGATGGGATTGTTGCAGCGACAATCTTCGATGCCTGTATCGTACACATAGAGCGACTGACTATGTTCGGCATGCGCCAGTATTAGCGGGCAATAAAACGTCGATATTAGTAGTGTCGTCCAAAAGTACCATGCACAACGTATTGCCCTTCGATTGGTGGGCAGGTCGATAAAACTCGACTTTAAGGTTGTGGCAAAGGCGCGCAGCATGGCGTCACTCCTCTCTGGTCTTTACTTCATGCGTAGCCGTCGACGAAAAACTGTCGTTTTGATGTGAAAAAAACCGGCATAAATTCACAGAATCCTCTTAGTAGTGTTGATAGCTTAGTTGACTCAACACATGAACAGCGGCAATTACACGCGATTGGGCACTATTCTATCGACAATTTTAAACCGGTTACAGAGACTGCGACTACTAGAGGTTTGTTGGGGTGCTTGATTTTTTTTGCTGCGCTATTTAGCATGATCACCGTGCAGTCGACACCAGCGCGACTCACAGATAGCACGAAATCGACTCTGTTTCGAAGATGTTTGCACGAAATGTGCCATTGTATGGTAAGTTCTGGCGGTTTTAGTGAAGTTGCGTCGCAGCTACGCGGTCGATAGCTTTAGTGAAACTGATTACCCGGTTTGAGTCCGGTCGATTTGCAACTGCTCGATACGTGCGCTGATGGCCGTCCACATGCCGTCTTCATCCAGACCAACTGATTGTAATTGCTCGCTGTGCTTGCTGTGATCGGTAAACAAATCGGGTAAGCCGAGGTGAAGAATCGGCACCAGCAAACCGATTGACGCGAGGTATTCGCCGACTGCTGCGCCGGCCCCTCCGGCCACAGCGTTCTCCTCTACTGTTACCAGCAAGCTGTGGCGTGTTGCGAAATCCTCAATAATCGAAGTATCGAGAGGCTTGGCAAATCGCATATCCGCGACGCTAGCGTCGAGCCGGTCGGCGACTGTGAGCGCAGTCCCTAGTAGCGTGCCGAAGTTTAAGATTGCCACTCGCGAGCCAGTGCGTCGCACGAGACCCTTACCAATCGGCCATTCGTGCATTTCGGTTTCAATCGCGACTCCGGGGCCGGTGCCTCTCGGATAGCGAACGGCGGCAGGCCCCGAATACTGATAAGCGGTGTAAAGTAATTGACGAGTCTCATTTTCGTCCGATGGCGTTATCACAAGCATATTTGGGATACAGCGTAGATAACTGATATCAAAGGCGCCGGCATGTGTGGCACCATCCTCGCCCACCAATCCAGCGCGATCGATAGCAAACAATACATCGAGGTTTTGCAGTGCGACATCGTGGATTAACTGGTCGTAAGCTCGTTGTAAAAATGTCGAATAGATCGCCACCACTGGCTTTGCGCCCTCGCATGCCATACCGGCGGCTAGAGTCACTGCATGTTGTTCGGCGATAGCGACATCCTCAAAACGTTCTGGGAAGCGCTCGGCGAACTCATTCATACCGGAGCCGTCACACATCGCGGGCGTAATGCCAATTAGTCGGCTGTCTAGTTCTGCCATATCGCAAAGCCAGTCGCCAAAAACTTTTTGGTATTTTGGCTGGGTGAGTATCGGCTTTGGCACCTCTCGGAGGTCGACCTTTGGCTCGATCTTAGTCAGGGCATGATAGCCGACGGGGTCGTCCTCGGCGGCGGCAAACCCCTTGCCTTTGTGGGTAATAATATGCAGGAGTACAGCACCTTTGATATCTTTCAAATTATCTAGGGTTTCAATTAATAGAGTCAGGTTGTGACCGTCGATGGGGCCAATGTAGTAAAAGCCCAGTTCCTCAAAAATAGTCGCCGGTGATACCATACTTTTCATATATTCTTCGGTGCGGCGAACAAAATTAGAGGTGCTTGGCATCGATCGTAAAGCTTTTTTACCAGTCTCGCGAAACTGAGTGTAGAATTTGCTACTCCAGAGTTTTGAGAAATAGGTCGATAAACCACCGACATTGCGAGATATCGACATTTGGTTATCATTTAAAACCACCAGTAAATTGGCATCCACATGCGCTGCGTGATTGATAGCCTCGAAAGCTATACCCGCGGTCATCGCTCCATCGCCCATTATCGCCACAGTTTTGCGCTGTAAACCCTGCTGCGCGGCTGCCATAGCCATACCTAACGCAGCACTCATCGACGTACTGGAGTGGCCTACGCCAAACGTATCGAAGATACTCTCAGAGCGCTTTGGGAACCCCGACAAACCGTCTTGCTGGCGCATACTGAGCATTTGGTCGCGGCGTCCGGTGAGTATTTTATGCGGATAAGTTTGATGCCCGACATCCCAGATAAGACGATCGTCAGGGGTGTTAAAGACGTAGTGCAAGGCAATGGTTAACTCGGTAACGCCTAGTCCAGCGCCGAAGTGCCCGCCGGTCTTGCCGACGCAATATAGCAGATAGGCGCGCACCTCGTCAGCTAGCACTACAAGCTTCTGCAGGTCTAGTGATCGAATATCATGCGGGCTGTCAATTTCGTCTAAAATTGGCGTATGCGGCCGCTGTGTAGGGATTTCTTGAAAGGTTTTGGCCATCGAGATTTCGCACTAGAGATTATTATTTGGGACGTGTCAGGATACTACAGGA
>JAPKCN010000184.1 GCA_028822945.1 Porticoccaceae bacterium
GACATGTTCTAATCTGATTGAAAACCAATTGCGCACGGCTATGCGTGAAGAGTGCGACACCACCTTACCGCGCTTTGATTTTCTGGCCCAGTTGGAGCGAGCCCCCGATGGCTTGACCATGAGCGAGTTGTCAAAACGCACTATGGTTTCGGGTGGCAATGTATCTGGTATCGCCCAGCAGTTAGAGCGCGATGGCCTGATTAGCCGCAATAGCTTACCCACAGATAGACGGTCGTTTGTGGTTAACTTGACGGCCCGCGGAAGAACTGAATTTAGTGCCATGGCCTCCAGCCATGAGCAGTTGATCATGGATATGTTTAGCCAGTTGGACGCCTCTGAGGTTGGCGCACTTAAGAGCTTATTGGGCAAGGTTAAGCGCACAGTAGCGGTGCGCTTGGCTGAGCTTTAGGCAGCATTTATTGGCGCACTGGGTTGGACGCGCTTTGCGTATTTTAGATTTCGAGGTTTAGGTATGTGGAAGCCGCCAGAGCGCATCAAATATACGCCGATTAATGATGACTGGCCAACTCGCGAGGATGCAGCGGCATCTCAGCTTTTTTCTTCAGTTGCGGTGGGCTCGATTAACTTGAGCCAGCGCACTTGGGTGCCGGCAATGGTACCCTGGCGTTCAAATGAGGATGGCGAAGTAACCGCGGATGTGCTCGACTGGTACCGGCGATTTGCAATTGGTAAGCCGGGCGCTATCGTCATTGAAGCGACCGGTATCCGAGATCTTCCCAGTGGCCCGCTGTTGCGAATTAGTGACGACCGCTACATCGACGGCCTGACAAAGTTGGTAGATACCATTCGATACGCAAGCGATGGTCAAACCAAGGTTTTTATCCAGCTCATTGACTTTTTGACGATTCGTAGGCGACCGGATCGAAACAAATATCTCGAACGCTTTCTCGGTATTACAGATAACCACGCAATCGCTCTGGGTCTTCAAGGAGAATCTGCTGCGGCTGTTCGTGCCAATCTTGTCGCCCTCGACGATGTCCAGCTGCAAACTGTGTTGTCTGAGAAGGAATGGGAAGATTTGGCTTTTGGTTATCGCGAGCGTGTCACCGACACTCACATCGATGACATCGCTCAGCTACCTAATCGCTTGCCAAGTCTATTTGCCGATGCTGCACGACGCGCAGAACAAGCCGGCTTCGATGGTGTCGAACTGCACTATGCCCACGCCTATACAATGGCATCATTTTTGTCGGCTAGTAATGTGCGCGAAGACGGTTATGGAGGTTCTGCGGCATCCAGAGTTCGCCTGCCACTCGAGGTTTATAGAGCTGTTCGCGAGGTTACCAACCGCGACTTTGTGGTAGGTTGTCGCTTTCTTACCGACGAAATTTGCTCGCCAGGCAGTGGTGTGCAAGATGCATTATTTTTTGCCGAGGAGTTTGCTTCCGCCGGTATGGATTTTTTATCTTTTTCACGCGGTGGTAAGTTTGACGATGCCAAGCAACCCAAAATTGGTTGGGCTGCCTATCCCTATACAGGCCAAAGCGGCTATGAGTGCATGCCGAGCTTTATTTCTGATGACTTTGGCCCCTATGGACGGAATATAGGCCCGGTGGCAGTGATTCGTCAGCGGCTGCGTTCAAAGGGTCTCGATACGCCCTGTGTAATGGCCGGCGGCATGCACACTTTTCGCCAAGCCGAGACCGTTTTAGAGCGCGGCCAGGCGGATATTGTTGGCTTCGCTCGCCAAGCATTAGCTGATCCCGACTGGTTTGAAAAAGTGCGTGGCGGTTTTGGTGGTCAGGTGGCCCTGTGTCGCTATAGCAATTATTGCGAGGGGCTCGATCAAAAGCATAAACAGGTCACCTGTGAACTTTGGGACCGCAGTGGTCTAGACACCGAAGAGGCGAAGGTATCTATGAGCAGCGATGGCAAACGGCGCCTGCTCGCGCCGATATGGCACCGCGGCGCGCCTATGCCAGATGCTTAGTTGCCGCGAAGCTGAATACTAACAGACTTTTGTTCTGTGAATGCGAGGAAACCGTCCTCGCCTAACTCACGCCCCCAACCCGACTGTTTAAATCCGCCAAACGGCATGCACGATTGCATACCGCCATAATGATTGACCCATACATTGCCCGCCTGAAGCTTTTCTGCGACGCGGTGCACACGGTTAATATTGTTGCTAAATATACCGGCACCGAGGCCGTACTGGGTATCGTTGGCGAGTGCTAAAACCTCTTCTGTGGTATCGAATGGAGTCGCTACTAAAACAGGTCCAAAGATTTCCTCTTTAACGATCGACATATTGGCGTCGACGTTGGCAAAAATAGTTGGAGCAAAAAAGAACCCTTCGTTGCTCAAGGCCATTTTGGCGGTCAAAATCTGCGCACCTTGCCGTCGGCCGCTGTCGACCAGCTGGTTAACGCGATGCAACTGTTGTTCGGATATTAAAGGCCCAAGCATGGTATCTGGATGCATACCATCGCCGACTTTTAGTGTCTGGCTGAAGTCGGCAATCCCTGCGACTACGCGATCATAAATTTTTCGTTGCACGTAAAGTCGCGACCCGGCAAAACACACCTGACCGCTGTTGAGAAAAATAGCCATTGCCGCAGCCGGTATAGCCTCGTCAAGGTTGGCGTCGTCGAAAATGATACAGGGCGATTTCCCGCCCAATTCGAGTGTTACACGTTTTAAATTAGCGCTTGCTGCACAAATTATTGTTTTACCCACAGAGGTCGATCCGGTGAACGAGATTTTGTCGACAGCCGGATGTTGTGCGAGTGCCTCGCCGGCCTCGCCAAACCCTGTCACCACGTTTAGTACACCCTCTGGAACCCCTGCCTCGAGTGCCAATTCGGCCATGCGAAGAGCGGTCAGAGGCGTATTTTCTGCTGGTTTAACCACGCATGCGCAGCCCGCCGCAAGCGCCGGTGAGGTCTTGATTAAAAATAGGCCAATAGGGCCATTCCAGGGGAGTATCAGAGCGGCAACGCCAATCGGTTTAATCTGCGTGTAAGCATGGTATTGGGTATCTGAAGAGGACAGCGCATCAGATAGGTTTTTACCCATAATTTTGTCAGTCATACCAGCGTAGTAGCGAATCCAGCCAACACCGTAATCGAAAAATCCCCGCGCTAGAGTAATTGGCATGCCATTGTCGAGCACTTCAAGGGCGATTAGTTGTTCGGCATTTTGTTCAATTAGATCGGCCCAGCGCCATAATATTTTAGTTCTCTGTGCCGCCGCCATCTCGCTCCAACTGCCGCTATCAAAAGCTTGTCTCGCAGCTTGTACGGCTCGATTGACGTCATCTCTGCCGCCCTCAGCCACGGTTGTCAGCAGTTGCTTATTAGCCGGATTAATGACCTCAAAACGCTTCTCAGAGCTGGCCTCTACCCACTTGCCTCCGATCAGTAGTCGGTGTTGTCGATCGAGAAAGGATCTCACTTCGGGAGTTGGTTGGTAAACCTCAGTCATAGTGCGGTTGCCTATCAGATTGAACTAACCTTAACTTTAAACTAATCATCGGGATTGGGCAAAATCTGAATACGCCTACTCAGATATTACTTAACAGCCGAATATTAATCTTTGCGGATGATTCTTTAACCTCCGTCAATTCCTTCGGAGTCAGCTGTTGGTGTCACGGGCTTTACATCGTCGTCGGTAACTAGGTCGATCGTGATCTACCTAGGCAGTGTAAAAGGCCCCGTAATGAGCTTGTTTGGTACTTAAATCAAATAAATATGACACATCCTTATTTGCAAAGTGGTTTTGTGCGTGGCAGATTGCTCGCGGTGAGAAATTTTTGTGGTCATAAGAGTAATCGTAATATGTTGGATTTAGGTAGACGAAAACGCGGCACACACCAGTTGGTTGGGCTACTTCTAGGTCCCAGCTTGTGCTTCGTTATGTTTTTATTGGATGGCCAGCAGCAAGTTATGTCAGGCGTGGCGTGGCGAACTGCCGCAGTGAGCTTGTGGATGGCAGTATGGTGGGCGACCGAGGCAGTGCCAGTTGCGGTAACTGCACTGTTACCGTTGATCAGCTTTG
>JAPKCN010000026.1 GCA_028822945.1 Porticoccaceae bacterium
AACACAAACAGCATGAGCTTAAAAGGCATCGAAATCATCATTGGCGACAGCATCATCATACCCATCGACATCAATACACTAGCGACAACTAAGTCAATGACCACAAAAGGTATGTAGACCAAAAACCCAATCGCAAAAGCACTTTTTAACTCCGACGTGATGAAAGCAGGAACCAGGGTAGTAAAAGGTACATCGGCCGGTTCAACTACGTCTTCATTGCCGGCAATTTCGACAAACATGGCTATATCAGCCTCTCTGGTCTGATTCAGCATAAAAGTTCTAAAAGGCGCCTTAGCTTCGTTCAAGGCCTCTTCAAAGCCAATTTCTTTGTCGAAGTACGGCGTAACTGCGTCCTCCCAAACGGCAGAAAACACCGGCATCATAATAAAGATTGTTAGAAACAATGCCAGTCCCAGTAGGACTTGGTTTGGCGGTGTTTGCGCAGTTCCCAAGGCCTGCCGTAAAAGCGACATTACTATAATGATTCGCACAAAAGAGGTCATCATCAACATCAACGAGGGCAACAGAGTCAAAACCGTCATTAGCGCGACTAGCTGAAGTGTCAAGCTATATTGAGTACTGCCACTACCGTCGTCAATCATGTTGACAATCGGCAGGCCACCTTGAGCCCAGGCAGTCCCTTGCACCAGCATCAAAATAGTAATTAGTAAAACTCGGGACACTCGCCACGACATTGTTTATTTATCCTTTTGTCGGTTAACGAGTTGATTGAGAAACGTTTGAAAGCTAGAGGACTGTCCCCGACCAGACGGCCCATCGGGCTCGAGCGATTCATCAGCGTCAGGTTGATCCAATCTGACCTCTTGTCGGCTCCAAGTCCCCAGTAAGGTCATCCCTTGGGCGCTTTGACCAACTAAGATTTCGTCGCCGTTGAGTTGGATTAAAAATAGCTTTTGCCGAGCACCGATATGCTGCACTTCCGATATCGACAGGCGCTTACCGCTGGCACCTTGGATACCAGGTGCCATGCGTTTTATCATAAAAAGTGTAGCGACCATAAGGCAGATAACCAACATAAAAGAGGCTATCATCCACAACCAGTCGCCAATCCCAAATTCAGGTGCCATAGTCTTTAAGAATTAAAGATTCTTAACCCGGTCTACAGTCGGAATAACACTGGTCAAACGAACGCCATAACGATCGTTGACCAATACCACCTCGCCCTGCGCGACCAGCGTATTATTAACTAATAGATCGAGTGGCTCGCCTGCCAGACGATCGAGTTCTACCACACTGCCTTGAGTTAAGCGCATTAAATCCCTTATCTTAAGTGATGTGCGGCCCACTTCGACGGATATTGTAACTGGGATATTTTGCAATACATCAGAATTAATCTCGCTCTGGCTAAGGTCTAACGCCGTAGTGCCATTACTATTGTCTGCTGCATTGTCTGTTGTGGTATCTGCCATAATTTTTTCTCACTCTCGATGTGGCGCCTATTCCTCGGGCTCCATTGCCTTAACAATCTTGGCCGCCATTTGCGGGCCACTGCTACCGATATCTGCCTCAAACACCGGGATTTCGTTAACGTACATACGCGCATAATCGGCTTTCTTTAAGTAAAGTACGTCACCTACAGCCATGGCATTAAATTTACTCAAGGTAGTTACTACCTCTGCCAGGGTAACTCTCACCGGGACCTCGGCGTCGGCCGCAGCCGAATGCAATTCGGTACTCCATTTTTGATCTCCACCGTCGTCGTCACCTGTTTGTACCCGGCTAGCCAACTGCTCTCTTATCGGCTTCAACGAACTGTAGGGGTAGACTAAATCGATATTGCCTCTAACATCATGGCTGAGTTCAGATTCAAACCGCGTTACGATAACAAGATCATTACCATCTGCTATCTGAGCAAAGGCTGGATTGACTTCCGAACTCACATGTTCACATTTAATCGCCATTACCGGGGCCCAAGCCTCTTGCAACGCGCCAAAAAATACGTTCAACATGATACCAATGATACTGGTCTCAGTAGGCGTAAATGAACGCCCCGGAGGTAGCGCATTCATACCGCGACCAAAGCCTCCAAAAAAGTTGTCTAAAGAAGCGAACACTACCGAAGGATCTATGATAACTAGCGAATTACCCTGCAGCGGCTCAAGCCTCACGGTGTTTACTGCCAGTGGCGGTTTGAGGTCCTTCATGTAATCGCCGTACTTAATAATCTTGACGCTACCCATACTAATTTTTGGCGTGGTGCGCAGCACGTCCAACAACCCATGCCGGAATTGGCGAACAAAACGTTCATTGATCATATCTACGGCGCTTACGTTGACGCCAAGAGAGGAGTCTTCGTTAGTTAAATCATGCTTCAACGCGGAAGCGCCCGTATTAACGCCCGAATCTGTCTCTATTGAGCCATCCTCAATCCCAGCCGATAAAGCGTCTAGCTCCTCTGCCGAGAGCAGATTAGTCTGATCAGCCATTTAATGTCTCACTCCTGGTATGCCTAAAAAGCTATCCAAAATTGATTTACTGAACCACGAATTCAGTAAATCCAACACTTTCAATACCGCCAAAGTCTTCAAGACGCTCTAATATGGAATTGATTTCTAACCGGAACTCCTCGGCCAGTTCTTGGCGGAAGGTCGGTCTCGCCAAGTCAGACTCAGTTTTCTGCGACATAATTCTTGCCAGAGCAGACCTCACCGGAAAATCGTGCTTTTCCATGTGTGCAATCACACGCTCATCGTAATGGGTCATAATAAAAACCTTGACCTGCATAACCTTTCTTGAATTGTTAAGATTAGACGTCATAGTTTGCGCGACCTCAAAGTAGGTCTGCTCGTAACGCTTATTCTCAGGAGAATCGAGTACCACACGATCTGGCCCTGCCAGCGCTGCAGCTGCAGCTGCAGCTTCCTCCGACGCAATAGCCTCGAGTGCCGCCACCGCAGCTTCTGCCGCAGCTTCTTCATCGGCCTCAAAAAAACCGGACAAGAAAAGTGTTCCGCCAATGGTTATAGCAACTAATAAAAGTATGCCCACCACCAATGCGATCGTCTTAATAAGACCGCCTTTACCACCGCCCGCTTCTTCTTCTACAACTTCATCAGCCATTACAACATCCTCTATATCGCACTACTATCTCAGATTGGCGCATCTATACAAGCACATCCAACCCATCATCAGAAACCGGTTTGCGAACCTTGTCTTGGGTCGCCAGCGTTTCATCGCCGCTGCCATTTCCATCTGACCCGCTCTGCTCAGATGGCGAGTTTCCGTCAGATTGACCTTGATTACTAGACCCTAAGCCTAAATAAGCAGAATTCGTGCCAAATTGTTCAAACATCTCTCGTAATCTTGGCAAACTGTCATTTAAAAGTTCTCTGGTGGCAGCATTAGCGCTTAAAAAGTTAGCTTCTAATTCACCATTTTTCATTTCCAACTGCACTTCGACGCGCCCCATCGAAGACGGGTGCAAGTCCATTTCAACTCGCCAGGAACCGCGTTCTATCTGCGCACTCAAACGTTGTCCAAGAACCTGAGCTAAGCGTTGTGACAATTGATGATGCTCGTCCTGCCGACGCAACATTTCCCGTGCCGGGTCATCTTGAGACGTGTCGGTCGACACTGCTGTCCCCTGTGCATTCTGCGGAGCAGTTGCGCTAACATCGACCACTACCTGACCGGCCACAAAAGCAGCACCGACCGGTGTAGGGCTAACCGCAGTCAACATAACCGACGCCTGATCGGCAATGCCTGGTGCTAAGTTTATTGACGCCATCTTGACTACCTCGGTCTGCTGGCGATTGCTAGCTAAACGTTTGAGCACCGCCTCGTCAGCCTTAGGCATAACAATTTTACCGACTATACGCCGTTCTTCTAATCTAGTTTGTGCCGCGGTGATAGTCTGCTCTGCGGTCATCGGTTGGGCCGCCAGTTGACTCAGCGGGGCAACATCGGCCCCTCGTACCTGACTCACCTGAAGCTGAGAAGCAGCAAATTTAATTATTTCGGGCCCTTTCGCCTCGGTCGGCCGAAGACTATCCGCTTCGCCTTTCGACAGGTCTGACAAGGAAGCGTCAATCGTGCCTAAAAAACGTCGCGGGGCAATTTTTTCAAGATCGAACGAAGCTGGATTTAATGCCGCTCCCTGAGTAATCGATGCATCGGTAGAGGGCTTATTTGTAGATATCTGACCGGCGAGTTCACCGGCTGTATAGACACTTAGAATGGGTACGTGGCCCTTGACCATATTCGATAACGCCATTGAACTTGCCGGCTCGAGGTGCTGCATAGCTCGCCCAAGCTCGCCGTTAGCCAGCACTGCATGCGCCGAAACGAGCGCCTCAGTCCCTGGCCCGCTAGCTTGCGCTGGAGCGATAGCCGCCTCGCGAACGACTTGGGTATCTAGCGATGGCTGCTGAAGCTGCAATTGCGGCCCAACATTGCCAGTTTGATCATAAGCAGCCGCCGGCTTATTATTCACCAAGTCAATTAAAGCGTGGGCCTCGATTGCCGTGCCGACTATGCCACTAGTGACAGAGGCAGCTGCTTGAGTGATTTGCGCGGCAATCGCGCTGGCCTTGCCACCATCTAAAACTGGCCGTGTCGCAACGTGCAGCTTGTCGAGACCGACGGTGGGATGCATGGCGTTATCGGAATTGCCCAACATCATGACGGCGCGCGGATCCATCCCCTGAGACAGGGCGAACTCAGCTAAACCCTCTTCCGAAGGTTCGAAACCCGAGACTTTGATCTTAGTACCACCCAGTAACTGGCGGCTTTGCAGCGCGATATCGCCGCCTTTTGGCAACCCATTGCCGCCTTTGGCCATATCAACACTTTCGAGCTGACCTTGAAAAACAGCAGAAAAACCGCCTTCTGCGGCGCCCTCAGGGGCGACCACGACCGACGCTATGTCAAGCATAGCGGGCTTTCCGAGATTCATAGATGAGTTTGCTATCTCCGACATTACTGCCTGACCTCTAATCATAGAATGAGTGTTACACGAAGTATTGCAAAACACATGCCAAACTAATTAAGACGCTGTCAGATACGCTCTTTAAAATTAAACTGTTGCAGGGCATTACTTTCGATCTCGCGATTTTCGCGGGTCAATGCCTCTAATTCAAACTTCTCTCGCTCTCGCTGCGCCAACATGTCAATTTTTAAACGCTCATGCTCGCGGACCATCATGTACTTCCGTGCTACGGTGCAGTCTTCGTCTAGCATGCTCATCTCTTGCTTAGAGCGACTTTTCATCGATTGGAGTTGAGCGATAAATTGCTGAAAATTGCCTACTTCCCCAGTACTATGAGAGCGCAGTTGCACGCTCCTCAACTGATCGCTGTACTCGACTAACATATTATCGAGCTTTTCTCGGCGCTCGATTGCCAAATTTTTCTTTTGTTGTGCATCGGCTAGTTTTTGCTGAGCAATACGTACCTCGCGCTCAGCCTTTGACAGCAGCACTTGCCAAATCGGCTTCATTGGATCTGCGCTCCCGTCAATTGGTTCAAAAAGGTCTGAGAGTCGGACAAGGTGACAGACTCGTTACTGAGCTGCTGCAAAAGTGCCTCCATACCGGGGCGGATTTTAATCGCCTCATCCAAGTCGGGATTTGTGCCAGGTTCGTAGGCGCCGACTTGAATCAAATCTTGATTCTGTTGATAGAGCGTCCACAAACGGCGGAACCGGTTCGCCGAGTGAAGCTGCTCTGGACTCACTAGACTGGCCATCACCCGGGAAATTGACCCAGCCAAATCGATAGCTGGGTAGTGTGCCGCATCCGCTAAATCTCTCGACAACATAACTTGGCCGTCGAGCGAGGCTCTAGCGATATCGACTACTGGATCGGATCGGTCGTCGCCCTCTGCAAGGACGGTATAAACCGCAGTTATCGAACCATAACCATGTCGCCCAACACCTGCGCGTTCGATCAATTTTGGCAACATAGCGAACACCGAAGGCGGATACCCTTTGGCTGTCGGCGGCTCTCCGATAGCCAGGCCAATCTCGCGCTGGGCATGTGCCACACGGGTCAGACTATCGCAGAGCATCAACACATTTTTGCCTTGATCTCTAAAGTACTCGGCGATTAAATGTGTTAGAAATGTCGCTTTAAGGCGAAGTACAGGCGAAATGTTTGCCGGTGCCGCAATGACGACCGATTTTGCTAAACCCTCGGGCCCTAAAGTGTGCTGAATAAATTCTTGAACCTCGCGTCCACGCTCACCAATTAATCCAATGACAACGACATCGGCTAAAGTGTTGCGCGTTAGCATGCCCAACAATACACTTTTGCCGACACCTGAACCTGCGACTAGCCCCAGTCGCTGTCCTTGGCCAAGTGTCAAACAGGTATTAATCGCCTTGATGCCGGTGTCTAGTACTGTGTCTATAGACCCGCGCTCCATCGGGTTGATGGGCAGCCCCTCCAAACTAAGGTAATCGCTGTATTCGATGGGACCCTTGCCATCTAACGGCTCGCCTACGCCGTCGATCACTCGCCCCAATAGATTGTTACCCAAACCGGCTTTTGAATGATTGGAGCGCACCCAAACCCGCGCTCCAGGCCCAAGACCGCCTGGATCTGAAAATGGCATGAGGTAAAGAACATCGTCGTGAAAACCAACTACTTCGGCATCTACAAACGTATCATAATCAACATTTTCGACCTGGCAATGGGCGCCGAGAGGCGCGATAATCCCTTTTGCTTCGAGGGTCAGGCCAACCACGCGGACAAGCTTGCCACTGTGCGACGCGCTAGCCACCCGTGAATTGGATACTAGATCGTCAACCTGAGATGAAAAATCAAACATCTGGGTCGACTTCGATAATATCAGTCGGTTCGTCTACCGCGATATCATTGGCATCATCGACGTTATCACTTTCATAGTTACTATCTGCGTGCGGCCCTTCATGAATTTCTTCAGAGGTACTGTGAACCACCCTCTCTTCGACCTGATTAACAAATGGAGCACGCTCCTCTTTGGCCCTGGAAGGCATTGAGATGCCGAGAACTTGCTCTGCCAGTTTATCTAAGCGCTGCTCGATCAAATCCTCAATAGCACTGTCGTCAATAGAAATTTTAACGCTGCCCTGCGAAAGCGTACGATCTGAACGCAGCTCTATAGTGCTGAATTCGTCGTACATCTCTTCACTAAATTGATCGCGGTCAGCAGGATGTAAGTAGATTAGGATCGGCCCCTCTCCCTGCCTTTCGACATCGTCCAATGCCGCCTTGGCAATTCGCTCGATCGCCGCTGACGATATGGACAACTCGCCACGCACAAGTTGCTCTGCCAAGTGCAATGCCAGCTTTTTCAATGGACGATAAAACTCAGTCATATCGCTCTGCGCAGTTCTCAACGAGGCAATCAGACTGTCTAGGTTGTCTTTAGATTTTTGATAGTCCGCCTGTGCCTCAGCTCGGCCCTTTTCATAACCGATATCATGCGCCTCGAGCTTTGCCTCTTGCAGAGCCTCTTCCGCGTATACAGCCGCCGCCTCTTCTTGTTCCTGCGCGCGTTCTTGCGTATCCTCCTGCTCGGGGGAGTTAACCTCCGCCAGTTCTTCTGCGCCCTCGTCTAGCGGCTCATGGTCCTCGAGGACCACCTCTTCCTCAAGCTTATCGACTGACTCTTCACTGTGCACATCTTCGATATTGATTACTCTGGGTGAAAACTCTTGAAAGCCCGCTTCTGTCTCTGAGACATGCTCTCCTTCATTCCACCCAACAGCAGCAAATTCTTTGGCCTTACGGTCCGCCGTCAGCAGATCATTCAGACGCCAACTCACTGAGTTGTCATTAGACAAAGTCATCACCTCTTCCGGCGAGTACTAGATCACCCGAATCGGAAAGCTTGCGCGCATTGCGCATGATATCTTTTTGAGCAACCTCCACATCGGTAATGCGGATCGGACCCTTGGCCTCCATATCGTCCAAGAACATTACCTTGGCGCGCTGCGACATATTGCCCAAGAACTTTTCCTTAGTCTCTTCGTCGGCGCCTTTGAGTGCCGTCATCAGCTGGTCGTTCTCAACATTTCGCATTAATACCTGAATCGCGCGATTGTCGACTGCTGCGAGGTTGTCGAAGGTGAACATATTGTCCTGAATTGCGAGTGCCAAGTTCTCGTCTAGGTTTGTGACACCCTCCATGATGGCGTTTTCCATATCGACTTTTACGAAATTCATTATCTTCGCCGCTACCGGCACACCACCCATACTTGAGGATTTAGCCGAGGAACTTGAACTAAACTGCTCCTTCATAATACCCTCCAGTTCTTCCATCGCAGACGGCTGAACTGTTTCTAAGCTCGCCACGCGTTGCATAACTTCTGCGCGGCTATCCGGGGGTAAGAATCCGAGTACGTCTGCTGCTACATCAAACTCCAACACTGAGAGTATGATGGCAACTACTTGGGGGTGTTCTTCACGAATCATTTCACCGATTGATCTGGCATCCATCCAGCGCAAAATCTCCAGACCCTTGCTCGAGGCTCCAGGTAATATACGGCCCAAGACAGTTGCTGCCTTGTCATCACCCAGTGCCCGTTTCAACACATTCTCCACGTACTCACTGCTACCCAGTCCCATGTTTGACTGGGATTTAATAGTCACAACAAAATCATCGAGTACGTAGTTGACCGTCTCTTGCGAAAGATCTGCAACACTCACCATCGCTGCGCCCAGAGCCTGAACTTCTCGTGGGTTCAAAAAACGAATAATGTCTGCAGCCTGCTGCTCACCAAGCAGCAAAGTTATCACCGCGGCTCGCTCTGTGGTCGTAAGAACTTCTAGCTCCTCTTTGACCTTTTGCGATATTCCGCCATCAGCGTTTTCGGCTACAGCTGCATCAGCCATTGTCTTCTCTCCTCAGGGCTCCAATTGGAGCGATTTGATAGGCCTTGCCTACAAAAGCGTGTTAGGTGGCTTTAATCATCTTTCTTATAACACTTGCAACACGACTGGCATCTTCTGCCACCAAGTATCTAACCAACGCCACTTTATCATCGTAACTGTTAGCCGTATCCAACATATCCGCAGAGATCGTCGACTTTTTCGGCTTCAGCTTAGCCTTGATATCATCGAGTGACTCTGGCTCTTCCTCTTGAATCATTGCCAATTCTTCTTCGGTCAACTCGCCATCTTGACGTCGAGTGACCTTCGCTTCCTCGACAAGCTCGATCTGCGGCAAGTAGGATTTGAGGACTGGCCTTACTACAACAAACAGTAACACGATAAACGTCAGCGCAGCGCCCAAACTTTTCGCCGTACTCATCACCTGAGCGTTTTCATACCACTTGACTAAGCTTTCGATGGGTACCGGCTTTTCAAACGCAGCAGCCACTACAGTCACACTATCACCGCGCGCCTGATCAAAACCTACCACTCCCTTAACTAAATTTGTAAAGCGCTCCAGCTCGACCTCACTAAATGCCTCGATAACCGGCCCTGCGGCGACGACTGGTGCGGCGTCCTCGGCAGGCTCTTCGCCTTCAGCCAATACCGGTGGAGGTGGCGGTGGCGCAGTCACTTCTCGCTCGTTAATAATAACTGCCACAGATATACGTTCAATACTTCCACCCTGTCTCTTAACGTGCCGCACAGCGCGATCAAGTTCATAGTTGCGCGTTGTCTTGGTGCTCCGCGCACCCTCAGCGCCTCCCAAAGTACCGCCAAGTTGGCCGTCAACAACGCTCGAAGGTCCTGGTGGAGTGGCGTTGGAAGTAGATCCCGGGATCCCTCGCGCATCCTGATTATTTCTAGCCTCTTGAGTTAGGATCTCCGATCGTCTTTTTGGACCGTTCTCCTTATTGTCGAATTCTTCGTATGTTGCCTCGGTCTCCGTAAAATCCATGGTCACATCAACCTCAGATCGAACGTTGTTAGTACCCACCACCGACGCCAAAAGTGCCTCGATCCGATTGCGATAGGTTTCCTCTATACTTTTTTGATGCTCCATTTGAGACGAGTTTAACTGCATGGAGGCAAAACGATTGGCGTCGGTTAGAAGCTTTCCGCGCTGATCGACAACCACTACGTCATCGGTAGCCAGGTAAGGAACGCTCGAGGACACCATGTGAATGATTGCCTCTACCTGCGAACTAGAGATAATTCGTCCTGGGTATGGATTAACCACCACCGACGCCTTGGCGGGTGTTCGGTTACGCACAAACACACTCTGTTTCGGAGCGGCGAGATGCACGCGCGCAGACTGCACACTTGAAATTTGCGTAACACTGCGGGCCAACTCTTGCTCCATGGCGGCGACATAGCGCACCTGCTCCATAAACTGACTGGTAGTCATCGATGCATCTTCACTGAGCGAACCCATGCCACCCACCGAACCTGCTTGAGGCAATCCCCGGGAGGCAAGAAATAAGCGAGCCTCGTGGTAGCGTTCATCTGAAACTAGCAGATCACCGGTTTCCTGATCAATTCTGGCGCCAAACTCCGCCCCCGACAGGGCTTCAAACGCAGCTTGTCGGTCGGACTCTGACAAACCTGGGAACAGTGATCTAAAAGGTGGCTCCTTAGCCAGCGAATAAGCTATTAAAAATACCGCGATCGTTAAAAGCGTAATAATCGCCGGCATTGCCTTGCGCACGGCAGGCTGAGAGAGTACCTCGGCGACATTCGGAAAAGACATGCCCCCCGCCACCGGCAGTGCACTTACTCTGCCCGACGCTTGAGCGGCAGGAACGACGGCACCGCCAGCGGCGGAGTCGGAGGAATCTGCCATTAACTGAGTGCCTGGCTCTGCAGTAGTTGCCATAATCTAAGTCTCTTAAGTCGATCTATACCGGCATGTGAAGTATATCTTCATATGCCTTTAACACTTTGTTGCGAATTTGGAGTGTAGCCTCGAACGCAAGCGACGACTTCTGCATACCAATAACGACATCCGTCAGGGGTACATTTTCGCCGTGCTCGTAGGCAACGCGCAGGTCTTTTGAAGCCATTTGAGTGCCATTAACTTCTTGAATCGCGCCCTTTACGGCATCGGCAAAACCAAGGTTTTCACTACGCGCGCCCATGGCCCCAGACTGACTAGCATTAACGCCATCTTGCGCCTGCACTTGATAGTTGCGGATCTGCGTTAGAACCGCCTCAATATTGCCTATATTAGTTGGATTCATATCGATTCTCCCTAGCGCGCGTAGGCTCTAGTTACTGTAATGCCCTGCTCGCGCAACTTCTGCAGCTTATGGCGCAACGTTCGCGGACTAATACCAAGCTTTTCGGCTGCTTCGTCGCGGCTCCTAGACGTTTCCAACGCCTCCATAATGGCCTGACACTCGCTTTGTTGAACAGCATGATCGAGAACAGAGCGGGAGTTGTCTGGTGCGATAAAGGTGTTGCTACGTGCTGCAAAATTGTCTCCACGAGTATCACGCATGCCTATATTTGAACGCGGCGCTGCATGATAAGGGCTTCCTTGAGTCCAATTACGTGTTCGGTCTCCCTGCGGGGCATACTGTGTAGGCGGCTCTGAGAACTCATCGTTGACGTGCAGATCGTCAAACAGCAAGTGCTCCAGCTCAATAGAGCGCTGATTCGAAAGTACCATTGCCCGGACAACCACATTCTGAAGCTCGCGAACATTCCCTGGCCACGGATAGGCAACCAAGCGCTGCTGTGCTGCAGGGCTAATGGTCGTGGGATGACCCGAGGTATTCTGCTGGGCAACAAATTGTTCTGCCAGCGGAAGTATGTCTAGTGGACGCTCACTCAATGGCGGTAGCGACAATTTAAACGCACTAAGGCGAAAGTATAAATCTTCGCGGAAGCGGTGCTCGGCAATCGCCTGCTTTAAATTTCTATTAGTCGCGGCTATAACTCTGATATCCAACGCAATGGACTTCTGCCCGCCGAGGCGCACAACTGAGCGCTCCTGAAGGATTCGCAATAATTTAGCTTGCATGCCGTATGACATTTCACCAATTTCGTCGAGAAATATAGTGCCACCTTGAGCTTGTTCAAACAGACCTTGCTGGATCTTGGATGCGCCGGTGAAAGAACCTTTTTCGTGGCCGAAGAGCATATCTTCAACCAGATTTTCCGGCATAGCCGCACAGTTAAATGCAACAAATGGTCCATCGAACCGCGGTGATGCGTCGTGGAGAATGCGCGAGAGCACCTCTTTACCAGCTCCTGTCGGGCCGGTCAATAATACCGTTACGTCAACCCGCGCAACTCTCTCTGCTAACGCTAGCAGATTACGACTTACTGGATCTGCAAAGACAAATGCGCTGGTGTCGGTCTTTGGCTCAGACACATTGGTTTCGACAATGTGCCGCCACTCCGCTGGCCCGAGCTGCTCCGACGGAACCGCGGTCAGAGCGCCCTGGCGAACTGCTTCAATCCCTAATTCGAAAAGATCGCGCGCCACTCGCGTAATTACCTGAGCGGGCGAGCCCAGAGATACAAGCTTCATCTGCAACTCTTTGAGAGCAGTGGCACATTTGGACAGTCTCACTACAACAATCTCAGCTGACGTAAAGGCATCGTCGTCAATATCCAATGACGTTCCAACGCGGATGTCGAACCCCTTATCTAGAAAGGCCTGTCGCTGGGGGTCATTGAGTTGCTCAACTGGGTCAATCCACAACATCGGGATGCTATTGGTATTTGCCACTTTTTTACCTTCTCTTGTAGGGAGTTAAATTAAATTTGCCGGTTAATGTAATGTAAAGCAATATACATGCCAATTAATAAAACCCTTTTTGTACAATAAGTTATAGAGAGAGTGGCAAGAAAGTGTCAGTTATTCGCCAGTGGCAATAAGCTGTCATCCGCTTGCCAGTGGCAAACAGTCGGCAATCTGACAGTGGGTATTTGAGACATCTTAAAAATTATTTAGTAAAAAGAAATACTGTAAATAGCGCCTGGGCTGGCACTCGCGTTGGCAGCTACAATATTGGTCAAACGCTAGAGAGACCGTATTTATTTATCTTTTCAATCAGGGTTGTGCGCTGCACATTGAGCAGGCGGGCAGTTTTAGACACATTACCCTCCGCTTTATCGAGAGCTTGCTGAATCAAGCTGCGTTCAATATCAACCATATGCTGCTTTAGTGGCAAACCCTGCTCGGGAAACGAATCCCAACTTTGCGCCATAGAAATGACCCGTACAGTTTCATCGAACAGCGCCGCTGGATCGCCCTCAGAATTTGGTGTCGCAGCGCCTCCTTGAAGTGGCGCTATACCCACGCCATCGCTGTCAGCACAGCCCTCAAAATTAAACGCACCCTGCCCACTAGCCACTGGCGGCGCGGTTGGCAACTCACCAGGTTCGGTATTCGCTAACAAGCGGATCCCTGGCGGCAACATACTTTCGGGGACATTTCGAAAATCAACATTTTGCCCTGGGTAGAGAGCGGAGTAACGGTTCACTAGATTAGACAACTCGCGCACATTACCCGGCCAATTATAGCGCATAAAAAGCTCTAATGAGCCGGCCGCAAAGGTGATTGGTTTTTGTCTGCGCTTTGCGTGCAGCACCGCAAAGTGCTCAATTAACGGCATGATATCCTCGGTGCGCTCGCGCAACGCCTTTATCTCAATTGGCATTACATTCAGGCGATAGTACAGATCTTCTCTGAATTCACCCTTTTCAATTAACATTTCTATATTTTTATGGGTCGCCGCTATCACCCGCACATCGATCGCCAAGCCTTGAGTAGTCCCAACTGGATCGATAATACGCTCCTGAAGTACTCTTAGCAGCTTGACCTGCAGATCCATCGACATATCGCCGATCTCATCGAGGAACAAAGTACCTCCGCTAGCTAGCTCAAAACGCCCCTTGCGGTCTGAAATAGCGCCAGTGAACGCGCCTTTGCGGTGCCCAAACAATTCACTCTCTAGCAATTCGCGAGGAATGGCACCACAGTTCACTGGAATAAAGGGTTCGACGGAGCGCTCGGAGCAATCGTGCAGTGCACGCGCTACGAGCTCTTTGCCGGTACCACTGTCGCCAAGGATTAAGGCGGTGGCATCACTCGGGCCGACCACTTTGATCAACGCACGGAGTTCATTGATCTCAGCGCTGCGCCCCACAAGTGTCTTCAAATTTTGCACTAAATCGTCTCAACGAAGTCCATATGCCCATGATTTCTAGCTCTTCCCTGTAACCAGAACTCAACATTAACAAACACTTTCCTAGGATACAAAAGTCCTACAGTGCTTTAATAAGATAACATAAGTATATATTCTAAAGGGAATTAGCGCGCGCTTCAATAACCCAGCTACCAGACATTGTCGAGAATACGACAGTTTGAGCTGCATATGCATGTCTGGTATTGACAAAATCATGTTTTGAGCAATTAATATAAAGGATATAAGCTGATACAGTGAGTCATTCCTACTTTATATACAGGTACCCTTATGAAGAAATTTAGAGAAGCCATCTTGGAAGTATTTATCGTGTTCGTGGTGGGTGGC
>JAPKCN010000185.1 GCA_028822945.1 Porticoccaceae bacterium
ACAGTCGAGTACAGTGCATTCATAGTTAAATCACTCGGAAAGTTACTTGTTGGTGACTTATCGCCGAAAAACCTCAGCGGGCCGATTACTATAGCCAAAGTCGCTGGCGACTCGGCGAGGGCCGGATTTGATAATTTTATTCGCTTTGTGGCGATTCTCAGTATAATGCTCGGGGTAATGAATTTACTGCCTATTCCAGTCTTAGATGGAGGGCATTTGGTCTATTATATGGTGGAAGTTGTAAAGGGTTCACCGGTCTCTGAAAAAATCCAGGTCGCCGGTTATAAAGTTGGCTTTGCCATGCTGTTAGGGTTGATGGTAGTGGCGACTTTTAACGATCTGACAAGAGCTTTCTTATGATGCCGTCGCGAACCCTCTACTGGATTATATGACTTACATGACACGTTACTGGTTAGGCCTTCTATTTACAGTATTTTTTCATAGCTCGCTATCGTATGCCGAAGTCTTTGAGATAAGAGATATTCGTATCGAGGGGTTGCAGCGAGTCTCCGCTGGCACTGTGTTCGCTGCTTTACCTGTCAGCGTTGGTGATCTGGTTGACGATGCTTCTATACGCGAAGCCTCGCGAGCACTTTTTAGGACGGGATATTTCTCCGATGTAGTAATGGCGCGTGACAACGACGTTTTGGTTGTTGGTCTAGGCGAGCGCCCGGCAGTGACTGAAATTAATCTTGAGGGCAACAAGGCGATTGAAACCGATCAGTTACTGTCCGCGTTGCGCGATAATGGTCTTGCCGAAGGACAGATTTTTCGCCAGGTTATTCTCGAGGGTATGACGCAAGAGCTACAGCGGCAATATGTGGCGCAAGGGCGCTACGGCGCTCTGGTAGAAACCGAAGTGCAGCAGCTGCCGCGCAACCGCGTTGCGATCAATATTGACATTGATGAGGGCGATGTAGCGAAAATCCGTCATATTAATATTATCGGTAATCGCGATTTTTCGGAAGATGAGTTGCTCGACAAATTTGAACAGAGAAAAACTGGCTGGTTATCGTGGATCTCGAGTGACGACAAATACGCGCGCGAAAAACTTTCTGGTGATATAGAGACCTTGGAGTCTTGGTATCTTGATCGTGGCTATCTTCAGTTTCAGGTGGCTAGCACGCAAGTTTCAATCAGTCCTGCCAAAGACTCAGTCTACATCACTATTAACATCGACGAGGGCGACGTTTACACCATCGACGAAGTGGATCTGGCTGGTGAATTAAAACTTCCAGAGGAACAGATTCAAGCGCTGGTGATACTGCGAGAGGGGATGACATTTTCTCAGGCGCTAATGACCGCATCGAGCGAGTACATTACCAAGCGCCTCGGTAATGAGGGTTACACCTTTGCCGAAGTCAGCGGCTACCCCGACATCGATGAAGAGAATAAAACGGCCAAGATTACCTACTTGATCAAGCCTGGCATGCGTGCCTACGTGAGGCGCATCGAGTTTCGCGGCAATACAAAAACAGCCAATATGGTGCTGCGCCGTGAGATGCGGCAAATGGAGGGCGGATCTGCGAACAATGCCTTAATTGAGCACTCCAAGGTGCGTCTCGAGCGGCTAGGATTTTTTAAAGAGGTCAATATTGAAAATATTCCGGTGCCCGGCACCAACGATCAAATAGATGTGGTCTACACAGTAGAGGAGCAACCCTCCGGATCGGTGGGCGCAAGCTTGGGTTTTGCCCAAGGCACGGGTTTGATCTTAGGCGCGAATCTCAGCGAAAACAATTTTCTCGGCACGGGTAAGCAGGTGGGCGTCGGTATTAACCGCAGTCGCTATCAAACATCGGTAAATTTTAGCTACACCGAACCATATTTTACGGTTGACGGGGTCAGCGTGGGTTACTCGCTGTTTGGGCGCGAGACCAATTATGATGAGATTAATGTTGCGAGCTTTTCCACTAATAGTTATGGGGCCAGTGTTAATTGGAGCTACCCAGTATCTGAAATTGAGCGGATTGGACTCGGCTTCGGCTATGAAAATTTAGCGCTGCGAACTGGCAGCTATGCGTCAGCTGAAATTGCCGAGTTTGTGGATGAAAATGGCACCGACTTCGATACCATAAATTTTAATATCAACTGGGTGCGTTCCACTCTAAACCGCGGTGTCTTTGCTACGAGAGGGACGTCGCAGCGATTGGGAGTGGACATCTCGGTGCCGGGCTCTGGGCTCGAGTATTATAAGTTGACCTATGCTGGCCAGTATTTTAAGGGCTTGACGCGATCGCTGACATTGAAATTGCGCACCGACCTAGGTTACGGCGAATCTTACGGTGGTACCAGCCAGTTACCGTTTTTTAAGAATTTTTATGGTGGTGGTTTTGGATCAGTGCGCGGGTTTAAACGGAACACCTTAGGCCCTCAAGATACGCCGCCCTCATCGGGCAGCGGCTATTATTATGATGACCCAGATCCGATTGGCGGGAATATTCAGATAGTCTTGGGTGCTGAGATTCTCTTTCCACTGCCGTTTCTTAAGGACCAACGCTCGGTTCAGTCGGCGTTATTTTTTGATGCTGGTAACGTTTTTAATTCGAAGTGTGGTGTCACACAGGCCAATTGCTTCAAGCCAGAAGTTGGAGAGTTCCGTTATTCAGTCGGGCTTGGCGCCACGTGGTTGAGTGGATTTGGGCCGATTACTTTTAGTATTGCCAAACCATTTAATAAAGGTGAGTATGATGAAACTGAAGTGTTTCAGTTCTCGCTCGGAAATCAATTTTAACTACAGCTAGGAGAAGTATTGTGCAGAAAATGAAGGCACTGTTTGTTTTAATGGTCACCATTCCTATGATGACTTTTGCTGCGGAAAAAGTAGCATATGTCGAAATAGGGCCTATTATCACTGGGTCTGAAGCGGCGATGGCGAGAGGTAAGCAGCTAGTAGAGCAGGCGGATTATGTGGCTTTGACGGCAAGGCTAGAGGGTCTTCAGGCCGATCTCAAAGCGATGCAAGAAGAGGCATCTAAGGCTTTGGGGTGGTCAGATGAGCAGAATGCTGATTTTGCTAAAAAATTCGAGTATACAAAAGCAGATTTTCAATTGGAGGGTAAAAAGCTTCAAGCTGAACAAAAGCAGATTCAACAAACAATAGTGACGGAATTCCAAGGTAAGGCTTTGGCGGCAGTTGATGAGGTTGCGAAGAGCGAGGGGATAACTATGGTCGTGAGATCTGAGTCTTTGATTTGGGGAAACCCTGAAGTCGACATCACTGCGAAAGTTCTGGACCTTTTAAATAAAAAAGCGCCCTAGTGGATTTTTATGAGCACGGCCTATCGAGCGGCAGATATAGCAGCCTTTTTAGAGATTGAACTTAGAGGCGACCCCGACACTCAGATTAGTGGATTGGGGACGCTTGACAGCGCCGAGGCTTGTGAGATTAGTTTTCTTGCCAACCGGCGCTACTCACATCTCTTGGCAAAGTGCCGCGCTGGGGCGGTCATTTTGGCCGAACCGCATATTGACAGTTTTGCCGGCGTTCGTCTGGTAAGCCGAGATCCTTACTTGAGTTATGCAAAGCTTACCGAGTGGTTTGTCACAGCCCCCCAGGTTAGGGCTGAAGTACACAAATCGGCGGTGATTGCGGCGGACGCAACTGTTGCAAATGATTGCTACATAGGTGCCCACGTAGTGATCGGCGCCGGGGTTAGCATCGCCAGAGGTTGTTATATTGGTGCGAATTCGACAATCGGCGAGCGATCTAGTTTAGGGTTTGGCTGTCGCATTGAAAATAATGTGGCGATTTACCACGATGTTGTGATCGGTCGCCAAGTGACTGTTCACAGTGGTTCGGTGATCGGCTCCGATGGCTTTGGTTTTGCGCCAGACGGAACTGGAGGCTGGCAAAAAATTCACCAAATCGGTGGTGTGGAAGTGGGCGATTACGTTGAAATCGGTG
>JAPKCN010000186.1 GCA_028822945.1 Porticoccaceae bacterium
CAGCTAGCTTTCTCGCCAACCGAATAGCCGGCGGTGTAGTGCACTGAAAAAAGCTGTTGTAATAAGGTAATTCCATCATTTGCTCATGAGCTGCATCGGCCAGTTCCCGGCGACCATAACCGATCGCCACGCACCAAAGTCCCGCCATGCCATCCAGCATTTTATGACCCTCACTATCCCACAAGTAGACGCCATCAGCCTTCGTAATAATGCGGGTTCCGCGCTGATTGAGATCGCCTTGATCGGTAAATGGATGCATATGATGCTGGCGATCGAGATCCTGCAAAGTCTGGGTATTGGTCATGATTAAGCTCTCCCGGTAAAGTCTTCTGAGCGGCTATATAGTTTACCTATTGGCGTGGCGATTGATTACCCTACTCGTCAGCCTAGGTATTATTACTACGCGGCTATGGCAAAGCCAGCGCAATACACGTCTATTCAACTGGTATACCCAATAAAGTCGATTACACATTTAACAACAGGTGCTCGCGCTCCCACGCGCTGATCACCCGGTTAAACTCTTCGTTTTCAATTGTTTTCACCGCCACATAGGCATCCACAAAGGTGTCGCCAAGAAGCTCGCGCAAAGCTCGACAATCGTCTAATAAACACAGCGCATCAGCAAGCGTGCGCGGCACACCCATATCGCCATCATAAGAACTATGCTGACAGGGCGCGCTTGGTTGTAATTGCTCACGCATGCCCAAGTAGCCGCAGGCGAGGCTAGCTGCAATCGCCAGATAGGGATTGCAGTCGACCCCCGCATAGCGATTTTCCACACGCACTGCTTGCGGCGAACTCTTTGGCACACGAATTCCGACCGTCCGATTATCATAGCCCCAGTTGAGATTAATCGGCGCGGCAAACTCCCTAACAAAACGTCGATAAGAATTCACATTGGGTGCATAAAACGCCATTGCGGCGTTGGTGTAAGCCTGCATACCCCCAATGTAGTGATGCAACCGCGGATTTTCACTGCCATCAGCGTCGACAAATATATTTTTACCGGTCGCGACATCGATAATACTCTGGTGAATATGCATCGAACTACCTGGCTGTCCCTCTATAGGTTTAGCCATAAACGTCGCAAAAAGGTCGTGCTGCAAAGCGGTCTCGCGCAGCAGCCGCTTAAAACTAAATACCTGGTCGGCGAGATTCAACGCACTGCCATGACGAAAATTTATCTCCATCTGCGCGCGACCAGTCTCATCGATTAGCCCATCGACATCCAGCTCCATAGCTTTACAGTAACGAAACATATCGCTTACCAGCGGACTAAACTCGCTGATTGCATCCGTCGTGTACGAGCAGCGCATCACCTTACTGCGGCCCGTGCGACCTATAGGCGCCTGCAGATTAGCATGCGGATCGTCGCTCTGAGCCACGAGATAGAATTCCACCTCGGGCGCAACCACGGGTTGCCAGCCCTCGCGCTCGTATAGCGCAAGGACCTTTTGCAATACCGCCCGACTTGATAATGGGTGTAATTGGCCATCGTCGGTCATGCAATCATGTATAACTTGCGCCGTGGGTTGTCCCGCCCAAGGCAGGAGACGCAAGGTATCAAAATCCGGGCGCAGTAGCATATCGCCATCATTTAGGCCGAGGATATCATCGAACTCGTCTGGATAGGTTCCAGTCACCGACTGCATCAGGAGTGCTTCGGGTAGTCGCGTGTCCTGGCTGCCAAATTTATCTGCAGAGACAAATTTACCTCGCCCATAACCGGTTAAATCAGCGGTCAAGCATTCGACCTCGGAAATATCGTGCGTTTGTAACCACTGTTTAATTTCAGCGGCAGTCATGCAGTCGCTCCTACTGGCAGTTTTGTCAGTCATCACATCTCCTCAAGGACCGTCTACGCGCGCCGAGCAAGCACGTTCAAAGGCATAAAAAATACCTTGGTAAAAGCTATTTTCTGTCACTTTCCACTCCGGGTGCCACTGCACTCCAAGCACAAAACGGTCGCTGCGCTGTAGCCTAAAAGCTTCGATTAATCCATCTGGCGAGTGCGCCTCAACAATTAATCCTGGTGCCAGTTTGTCGATACCCTGCTGATGAATGCTGTTGACTTCAGCACTCTCAGTGCCACTAATCTCGCCGAGTACGCTACCAGCAGAAAAAGTAACAGCGTGGCTACGTGCGTACTGCAAGTCTAGAGGTTGGTTGGGATCCTCGCGGTGATCGAGCATCCCCGGCACCTCTTGCACGCGCTGGTACAAACTGCCTCCGAGCGCCACATTGATCTCTTGAAAACCACGACAAATACCGAGCACTGGCAAATCAGCTTCGATGGCCATGGTTATCAGCGGTAGACAGGTGGCATCGCGCGCTGGGTCTCGAAGGGCCTCAGGTGCAGGATTACCCGCGTAGTGGTGTGGCTCGATATTACTGTGCGATCCAGTCAACATCAAACCATCGATCTGATCCAGATAGGCCGCCAACAAATGCTCATCAGCCATCGCGGGAATTACTAATGGCAGTGCTTGCATACTGTCGGATATCGCCCGCAAGTACTTATCGCCGATGGCGTGAAAGGGGTGCGGACCGAGAATTTTACAATCTGCAACCGTGCCTATCTTTAACATGACGCTATCGCCCAAAAGTCGTGCTTATAAAAAAACCGCATCTGCTCTGATTCTCGCTAACGAGCTACAACCCGGCACTATGCCAGGTGGAACCTCTTTACCGCGGCCTGATTGGGGCGCCTCTCCATCGACACCATAAAAATTCAATACGTTAAAAAACTAAACCATCAAAAATACTGCTATACCGTAAATTGTTATGAAAAATTAAATCAGATAGTTGGGATAAAAACCGAATTAACCTTCAGTTTATGAAGTTTTTCGATTAAAATCAACTAAACAGTATATCTGCCAATAACGAGGGTCCGGCATGTCAACGACCATCACATCGCAGCAGCTTGCGGAATTCCAGGCCTTTATGCAGGAAAACCCAGACATCGATACGATCGAGGTCCTGCTAACTGACTTGAACGGTATTTTGCGCGGCAAATGGCTACCGAGAGAACATTTAGAACGCGTGCTAGATGGCAATTTCAAAATGCCCTTATCCTCGGTAACTGCAGATATATGGGGTCGTGATGTTGCCGCTCTATGCAGCCAAACTGGCGATGGCGATGGCATCTGTCGACCGGTTGCCGGAAGCCTAAAACGTATTCCTTGGCTGTCTCCGCCAACTGCACAATTACTTTTGAAAATGACTACAGAGGATGGCCAGCCCTGGGGCTGTGATCCCCGCGTTGTGCTCGAGCGCGTAGTCGATCGTTATCGTGCCCGCGGTTGGCGCGCGGTAACCGCGGCGGAATTGGAGTTCTATCTATTTTTAGAACGTACCGATCAATGCGGAGCACCGCAATTACCCGCCACCCGCAGTAACGGCCAAAGTCAAATTGGCGGCCAAATATTTAATACCGATACCATGCATGAATACGCCGACTTATTGCATGCCATTCGGCGCGCCTGCCGCGACATGCATGTGCCGTTAGACACCATTGTCAAGGAACTTTCGCCGGCACAGTTCGAGCTCAATCTGCAGCATGGCGACGATCCGCTTATCGCCGCCGACAATGCGCAGTGGCTAAAACGAACCATCAAACACCTTGCTCAGCAGCATGGTTATATCGCATCCTTTATGGCCAAACCACTGGCCCATCTCGACGGCAACGGGCTACATGTGCACGCGAGCATCGTAGATGTTGATGGCAACAACCTGTTCGACGACGGCAGTCCCGAGGGCAGTCAAATCCTGCGCAACGCAGTGGCTGGTTTACAAGAGACAATGGCCGAAACGTTTTTATTGTACGCACCACATATCAACTCCTACCGGCGCTTTAAAAGCGGAAGCC
>JAPKCN010000001.1 GCA_028822945.1 Porticoccaceae bacterium
GAGTTGGTCGATCGGCCAGTGGTTGAGAGTGTCGACGAAGCACTCGAAGGTTAGCTTTATACTCAAATTTAGATTTCTAAGAAAGCGGATGTTTTTTTTGTAAAGCCAGCTCAAGGTGCTGGCTGTAGTGGCTAAGTATTCATTAGAGAGTCCCTAGGAAGCAATTCGACTACACGATTGTCTACCTGTCGATTGATTATTGGTGCCTGATACAGACCTTTTTCAAATATTTGCTCGAAGTCTATTGTAAAATATTTATCAGTGGTCCGTTAGCGGGTTAATTCGATAAGATCCTCGGTTGTTTAAATATTTTAAATATACTCAGATTGTTATCTACAGATTGTAACCACGTACTCACTTTTGTCAGACCCTTGGTAATTAATCGTCTTAAATCAAGCTTCACGGCATAACACCGGTTATTTTCTGATACCGTCGTGAAAGATTGCTTATACTGAATTCTCAGCCTATCGCTACGAGTAGATAACTAATTACGAAGTAATTATTCAAAATACCGGATTAATGTGAACTGTAAATTGATTTTGACGGATCTTCCTTTCGGTGGGCTAATGCGTGAAAACTAACAAACTTGTAGTTGCACGGCTTGGCGGGTGCCGCTCACCCTCTGCTGTTAATCACTGTCGAGGTGAGTATAGCTGCGATCTTTGAGATTCATTAACCGCAGTCGGCCTCCCCAGGCATAGCCGGTGTCGAGGGGAAAGTGGTGAGTGCCACCGTACTCGCCTTCGAGCGCCGCCCAGTGACCAAAGACGATGGCTCGTTGGTGGGTTTTGCGGTCTGGGTGGACAAACCAACCAGCGCAACCGGTAGCTGGGTCGAGCGCGTGACTCTGCGCAGCCTTTACGTCGAACTCTAATACCCCAGTGCTGGAGCAGCGTCGCATCCGTGTTAAGTAATTAGTGATACAGCGCCAGCGCTCGACGCCGCTTAGTTGCTCGGACCAACAAGCCGGTTGGTTGCCATACATGGCGTCAAAGTACTCGGCCGCGCGCGGCGAGCGCAGTACCGAAGACACCTCGGCGGCAAGAGCGTGCGCTTGCTTTAGCGACCACTGAGGCGGCAATCCGGCATGCACTAGGGTATAGTCGCCAATATCTAATAACAGCGGCTGTTGTTGCAGCCAATCGAGCAGAACGTCGCGATCGGGTGCAGCGAGCACCGCATCTAAAGTGTCATAGCGGGTTGGCTTGCGCACCCCATGTGCTATCGCCAACAGGTGAAGGTCGTGATTGCCGAGCACGCACATGAAGCGCTCGCCGAGCCCGCGGCAAAACCGCAATGTATCGAGCGATTCGGGGCCGCGGTTGACCAAGTCGCCGGTTGCGATCAGCCGGTCTTGCGCCGAATCAAAGTCCACTGCTGCGAGGATCTTTTGTAACCCTGTATAGCAACCCTGAATATCGCCGATCGCATAGTCGGTCATCTAGTGAACTAAACTCGGCACGCACAGCAAAAATGGCGCAATGCCGGCGGCAAACAATCGACCGCCTTGCTCCTCCATATGGTAGCGACCCTGCATAGTGCCGACCGGCGTATCCAGCACCACGGCGCTGGTGTAGACAAAAGTGTCACCAGGTTCGATGGTCGGTTGCTTGCCGACTACGCCGTCGCCTTCGACTTCTCGACGCATTTGGTTGCCATCGACGATCACCCAGTGGCGACTACGCAGTGTCGCGGCGCGTCTACCGCGGTTGTGGATGCTGACGTGGTAGGCAAAGGCGTACTGACTACTTTCGGGCGCAGATTGCTGAGGTAGGTACTGTGTTTCAATTTCGACTTCGACCGCTTCAGATATGTCGGCTGCGTTGCTAGTCATTGATGCTGGACTCCGATAATGGCAGCGCTTGGACGTCGCTGGGTGTGTTTGGCAGTGCCTCTCCAGAGCCCAGTAGGTTGCTGAGCGCGACAAAGTCGGCTACCGATAATTGCTCGGGGCGCCGCGCCAGATCGATTTTTTGGCCTAGGCCGGCGAGATCGGGTGCCAGTGGCCGCAGGCAGTTGCGTAAGGTTTTACGACGATGCTGGAAACATTCGGCGACCACTTTGGCTAGGCGAACCTCGCAGTCCGCTAGCACCGGTGCGGTAGTGTGCGGGACCAGCCGCACAAACGCAGATTGTACCCGAGGAGCGGGACGAAATGCACTCGGTGGAACCGGAATTAGAGGCAGCACGCGACAATGGTATTGCACCATAACCGACAAGCGACCATAACTTTTACTTCCCGCTGCTGCGCTCAGGCGGTCAACCACCTCGCGCTGCAGCATAAAGTGCATATCACCAATGAGATGGCGTTGACGTAGTAAGTTAAATAATAGTGGCGTAGAGATATTGTAGGGTAGGTTACCGACGAGGCGCAGAGGCTTATTGCGGTAGAACTGTTTAAAGTCAGTTTTTAGCGCGTCACCGCTGTGCACTACAAATTCGCTGCAGTGGGCAAAGCGCACCCGCAGTTTTGCAATTAGATCGCGGTCTAACTCGAGCGCCTGTAAGCTAGGGCACTGTGCAAGTAAATGTTTAGTGAGTGCGGCGGTGCCAGGGCCGATTTCTATTAGGTGATCGTCGGCGCGGGCGCCGATTGCAGCAATAATTTGACTAATAATAGTTTCATCGACAAGAAAATTCTGGCCAAATCGCTTGCGCGCTTTATGGTGCATACTCATGGTTGGATCGCTGTTTTGGTTGGGCTGATAGCTGCGGCCATATGCGCTGCTACGTTTAGGGCCACCTCCAGACTACCGCCGTCAGCCCGTCCGCTAGCCGCCAGATCGAGCGCCGTGCCGTGATCCACGGAGGTGCGCACGATGGGTAGGCCGAGGGTAATATTAGCGGCGCGGCCAAAACCCTGATACTTGAGTACCGGCAAGCCTTGATCGTGATACATCGCCAACACTGCATCGGCATCGCGCAGATACTTTGGGGTAAATAGGGTGTCGGCCGGCAGTGGTCCGAGTAGGTCGTGGCCGCGTTGGCGCATCTGCTCGATCACCGGCGCGATAATGTCGATTTCCTCGCGCCCTAGATGGCCCGCTTCGCCGGCGTGGGGATTCAGTCCACAGACCAATAAGCGCGGTTCGGTGATTCCAAAGCGCTGCGTAAGCTCACGGTAGATAACGTCTATCACCTCTGTTAACAGCTCTTTAGTTATGGTTGCTGCCACATCGCGCAACGGCAAGTGTGTGGTTGCTAGTGCAACCCGTAAATCGGCGCTGGCGAGCATCATTACGACGCGCTTGGTGGCGGTTTTGGCAGCTAAGTATTCGGTGTGACCTGTAAACGCTATGCCGGCCGCGTTAATTACTGATTTTTGTACCGGTCCCGTGACCATAGCAGCAGACTGCCCAGTATTGCAGGCGTCGAGTGCGGCATCGAGGCAGTCGAGCACATATTGGGCATTCGCGGGGTCTAATTCGCCCGGGATTTCGGCGCGTGCCAAGGATACCGGCACCACTGCTAGTTCGCCCGGGAGCAAAGGCTGCGAGGGGATACAAGGTTCGCGCAGCCGCAGGGGCAGACCTAATAAAGCCGCGCGGCGGCGCAACATATCGGCATCCGCATAGGCGGTTAGCTCGTACTTAGAACCACTCTGGACACTCTGGATCAGCAAGTCTGGGCCGATTCCGGCAGGTTCTCCCGGGGTTAGCGCGAGGCGGAGGGTCATGAGGCATTATCAGATTTAATCTCGATAAAGGCCTCGTCGCGGATTTCTTGCAGCCAGACTTGCAGTTCCTCTTCATACTTGCGTTGGCGGAGCAGGTTTTGTGCTCGGTTGCGCATAATATCGTCGCTGAAATCCTGCTGTCGGCGCTCAGTCACCTGCATAATATGCCAACCAAATTGTGAGCGAAAAGGTCGGCTGATTTCGTCAATAGCGATGGTGTTCATGGTTTGCTCGAACTCGGGAACAAACATGCCAGGTGTAGACCAGCCGAGCTCACCGCCGTTGAGCGCCGAGCCCGCGTCTTCCGAATACTCTTTGGCGAGTATTGCAAAATTCTCACCATTGGCGACTTTCTGGCGTAGTTCTTCAAGTTGATTTACGGTGCTTTCATCGTTGCGAATTTGATTCGGTGCGATCAGTATATGTCTTGCAAAGTGTTGCTCGATCAATTGCTCATCGCCACCGCGGCGCTCATAGAGCTTCAATAGGTGATAACCGGCGCCGCTACGAATCGGCGCGGAGATTGCACCAATCTCGAGATCTTCCACCGCCTCGATAAAAACACCGGGTAACTGCGCCAGTTTGCGCCAACCGAGATCGCCGCCCTCTAGGGCAGTTTGATCGGCAGAGTAAGACATAGCGAGTTGTTTAAAGTCGCCAGTCTGCGCTTGATCGAGTAATTCTCGCGCCCGCGCGGCGATCGCCTCCACCTGTTCGCTGCCCGCGCCAGTCGGCACCGACAATAAAATTTGGCCAAGATTGACATCCGGCGAGGTCAGAAAACGTCCCTCCTCAGATTCTAAGAAATTATCCAGTTCCTGCGGGCTAATGCGAATTCTGCGCATCACCTGACCCTGCTGCACGCGCATCAAGATCATTTCATGCCGAACTTGCTCGCGCATTGCGCTAACAATCGAACCCTGCTGCTGTACCGCCGTCAAATAGTCAGTCAGACTAAGTCCCGCATTGCCGGCAATGCGTTCGAGTGCCTCGTTGAGTTCGGCATCGGTAATCCGCACACCGGCGTTGTAGCCCATGTTTAACTGCAAGCGCTCAGAGATCAGTCGCTCGAGCACTTGAGGTCCCAGTACTTCGGGGGGTGGTGCCTGAGTTTCGGACTGCTGTATCTGCGCATAAACTGCGGCAATACGCTGATCTAACTCGCTTTGCAGTACGATGTCGTCGTCCACTATAGCAATGACTCTGTCGAGTATTTGGATTTCTGCGAGGCTCTGCGTTGCAGTTGTCATCGAGCAACAGACGATCAGCGCTGCACTAAAAATTTTCCACTGTTTCATAACCGTATATACCTTCCTGAAGGATGGAGTCGATGCGTCCGCCGCTGCCAGCCAGACCCTTAAATTGGAATTGGAACAAAATACTGTTGCGCGCTTGGAGGTCTTGCTCGGGGTACAAAACGTCGTCGTCTCGGCGCACCGCACGCCGCACAACCAAGCTCGCTCGCCAACAACAGCTGTTGTACTCGAAACCGCTGAAGATTTCCAGTGTTCTGCTGTTGGTAAAATCGTGGTTCCAGCGGCCAACCCAGTTAAAATTGCCCGACAGCGGCATAAATCCGGAGATGTCGGCTTGCTCTATATCCTGGTCGACGCGCTGGTTAGCATAGGCTCGCGGCGCTCGACTGGTGTAGCGATAGGTGAAGTTAAACATGCGTTGGTCGCGGTCTTTATAGCGCACGCCAAAGCTACTTTTCTCAAGATCGCTATCGTGATTATTGTAAATAACCTCGCCGTTCAAGCGCCAGTCGTGAGCGATGCGCGCCGACAGGTCGATCGCCAGTGGCGATTGATTGCGCCGCAATTCCCGTAATTCTTTGATCGTCGGCGAGGTGTTCAATGTTACGCGCCGGTCGTCGAGATAAATAGCCTGAGCAACACTTGCCTTAAAACGCTCTTCACCGGTCCGGTTATCGATAAATCTCGAGGTCAGGGCCAATGTCACGCGATGGGCGTCGCCCACGCGATCGCCGCCATTAAATCGGTTGTTGCGAAATAACAAATTGTATGACGGAGTGTATTCTCGGGTGTCAAAGTCGGGCAGTGACGACTGTGCTTTGTAGTTGCTCTTAACATAGTAAATACGCGGCTCTAAGGTCTGCGTTAGATCGCCAAATGGACTGCCGCTGCGTTCCAGAAAGAGGCCGCTATCGAGTGACATGACCGGCGTCGATAACGCTGGGCTCTGCCCACCCAATGAGTTATTTTGCAGCTCATAGCCGAGGTGAACCAGGCTGACCTCGGGCTTGATATAGCCCCAGGTCACGCGTTTATCCCAGGCTATGGCATAGCTCAGATTGTAGCGGCGACCGCTGACGCGGTTACTGTCATGGTGCTCAAAGCGAGTTATCGCCTGATTCACATCGACAATTAGGTGATTGTCAAAGCGATAGTAACCATCCACTGACACACGCGGTAAGACTGCGTACTGGTCGTTGATGTCATCGCTGATGACTTGGTAGTCTTCGCTGGAAATGGCGTAGGTCCAATGCCCGCGCTTGTAACTAAAGTCACTGCTGCGCTGCAAGTGGGTTAGGCTAGTTTCGGCACTCGAGCGATTACCCAGATCACCGAAATAGTCGCTATCACTCACCTGTTTAAAGTTGATCGACGACGACCACGGACGGCGCATGCCACCGCGGTGGTTAAACGCCAGTAGATATCGGTCTTCACCACGATACTGTGGGCTGCCCGCACGAAGTCTGGGGTCACCATCGTTGCCGCCGCGATCACTACCCAGCCAGCTGGCCTGAACCGCGCTCTTCGACCATTGTGATAGGTGGCGGAATTCACCGCCGAGAGCTATGCCGCGCTCGCTCAAGTAGCGCGGTGCGAAGGTGGCATCATAATTTTCAGCGATGTTCCAATAGATCGGTTGTAAAAAATCAATACCGTTTTCGCGGTTTGCGCCAAGCGTCGGAAAGAGCAGTCCCGAAGAACGGCGGTCGTCGATTGGAAAAGTGAGCCACGGGAAATAAAAGATCGGCACCTGACTGACCTCGAGGCGCGCACTCTTGACTGTGGCAAAGCCTTCTTGTTGGTCGATGGCGATCTCCCGTGTCACCAGTTGCCAAGTATTATCATCGGGCTCGCAGGTCGAATAGGTCGCTTCGTCGATCACGATCAGACCATCGCGATTGCGCGTCAAGCGTTTGGCGGTACCGCGAACCGACGACTGGTGCAGTAAATAGGTGGCATCTTCGATTTGTACCTCGCGGTTGGAGGTGTCTATCTGGGCTCGGGATCCCAGCAATAGCATACCTGGTTCGCGGAACTGCACGTCGCCCTCAAGCGCGACTTTGCGGCTCGACTGGTCGATCGATGCACGGTCACTGCGCACCTGTCGATAGCCCTGCGAGACCTGAACATCGCCTTCGAGGACCGCCCGATTGTTATCGATCGCCTCGGTCTTGGTGGCGCTGAAGCGCAGTGGGGCGAGCTCTGGGTCTAGTTCGGAGTCTGTGTACAAACGCTGCGGTTCGAGGTATGCGCCACAGCAGTTGGCGTCGACATCGACGCGTTGTTGAGCGCTCATATCGACCGCCTCAACCCAGTCGAGGTTGTCGCTGCGGGTTACCGTTATAGCGTCTGGATCGTTAGTATCGCGGTGTTTGGCGGTGGGCGGTTGGTAGGCGTTTTCCGACGTTGGTCGCTGGGTGCCGCAGAGCCATTCGCCGTCGCCGCCGGCTTGGCAGTTCCAAGCGTGGTCGCCAGTTTCGTCGGCTGCACTCGGCGGGCTGACAGCAATTAGCGCCACCGCGATGGTCGCCAATCTAAGGCGCGCTGCGGTAGCCAAATTGCCATGCAACTTTGAGCCGCTGAACTGTCTGTACAGTGAAGTCAAAACCCTTGCCAAATTGTCGATCAGAACGCCTCCCAGTTTACCCGATATGCGACAAGATTAGGGATGTCAATTGTACCAAATACGCTAGAATGTCGAGATTGTAGGCAAATTAACAAAACCCCCTAAGACTTGGATAGTGCAGCCGTGAACGAGCGACCACAAAGCGATTTTGAAAACTGGATTGAGCGGCAACTGCCGCCGACACATCGACTGCAGTGTAATCTTCACCTTGCACCGCTGGCCGGTGATGCCGGGTTTCGCCGCTACTATCGCAGCAACAGCCAACCGCCGTTGATTGCAGTCAATGCACCGCCGGCGCATGAGAATAATCTGGCCTTTGTGCGGGTTGCTGCCAGTCTCTCTAACGGTGGTATACGCGTCCCAAAAATTCACGCGGTCAACTTTTCCAAAGGCTTTTTATTACTGGAAGATTTTGGTGATCATTTGCTACAGTCAGTGCTCGATTTAGACAGCTTGGTAGCGAATTACGATCGGGCTGAATCGATTCTGCTGGAAATCCAGCAAATCGCGACCGATTCGCGGCTTTATGTGCCGTACGACGCCGATATGCTCGGCGCTGAATTGAGGTTATTCGAACAGTGGTTTGTCAATCAACTACTCGGTATCGAGTTATCTACGAGCGACCGCCAACTGCTCGAGAGTATCTTTGCCGACTTGATTTCAAGTGCCGAGGAGCAGCCGCACGTATTGGTGCACCGCGACTATCACTCGCGCAACATTATGCTCCTAAACGACGGTACTCTGGGGATTATTGATTTTCAAGACGCCGTGTCTGGGCCGATCACCTACGACCTCGTGTCGTTGTTAAAGGATTGTTACGTCCGCTGGCCCGCGGCGTTGATGGCGCAGCGCGCTCTAAATTATAAAATGCGCGCCGAAGCACTCGGTTTGATTGCGGCGATTGACGACCGTGATTTTCTCCGCTGGTTCGATTGGATGGGCCTGCAGCGCCATATTAAAGTGCTGGGCGTGTTTGCGCGCCTCGCCTTGCGCGATGGCAAGCGTGGATACTTGCAAGATTTACCGCGTGTCATCGAGTACTGTCTCGAGACCGCATCCAACTATCCGCAGTTGCAGCCTTTTGGTGATTGGTTTCGGCGCACTATAGAGCCGTTGTTGGCGACGCAACCTTGGTATGCGGCTTATTTTGCCGCATTAGAGTCGCGGCCTGGCGACTGCGCGACGCAGCGTAAAGACGGTTGACGCTATGCGCGCTATGATCCTCGCTGCCGGACTCGGCACACGCATGCGACCGTTGACCAAGAGGGTACCCAAACCGATGTTGCCGGTTGCTGGTAAGCCCTTGTTGCAGCACCATATTGAGCGCCTGGCGGCGATTGGTATCTGTGATTTGGTAATCAATACCCACTGGTTGGCGGATCAGATCGAGGATTATTTTGGCGACGGCCGAGCATTTGGTGTGCACATCAATTGGTCGCGTGAATCGCAGCTACTCGAGACAGGGGGCGGTATCTATGCCGCACTGCCGATGCTTGGAGTCGATCCATTCATGTTGGTGAACGGCGACGTCTGGAGTGATTATCCGCTGGAGCAATTGGGCTTGCGAGGTTTAGCTGACGGCGTCGATGCCCATCTTGTGCTGATCGAAAATCCTACACACAACCCGAGTGGCGATTTTTGTTTGGATACGCAAGATTTGCTTGCACCGCCAGTAGCTTTGCCAACTGCGACATTTACCGGGCTCAGTCTGATGCGAGCTAAATTATTTGCCGGTGTTGATGCCTCTGAGCGCACCTTTACCCTGCGCCAGGTACTCAATTCTGCGATCGCAAGGCGGCGCGTTAGCGGCGAACTCTATCCCGGCAGTTGGTGTGACGTTGGTACGCTAGAACGCTACAGACAGTTAGAATTCACTATAGAGCGTTAAAATACCTGCTGGGGATTGCATTGTTACTCTAAAGCGACCACCATATCCTATTATACGGGAAGCAAAACGATGATATCGCGACAACACTACAAGGTTCTCTTTTGGTTGGCATTAACCGCCATCGTCCTGTTGTCGTTGTTACCACTGACCCGCGATACTCAATTTAGCGCCCAGGATAAACTTCAGCATGGCCTAGCTTATGCTGCTCTTTACTTTTTGGCGGCCCGCGCCTATGTGCCGCGCTACCCACTTTGGGTGCTTGGGGTGATTTTTGTGATGTTTGGAATCGCTATCGAGTTCGCACAGTCACTCACGGGTCACCGACAAACGGATATCTGGGATATGTTGGCAAATACCAGTGGCATGTTGGTGGTCGGGGCGCTGCTGAGTCTGCCAAAAATGCGTGGATACATGACTTCCGACGAGGGTACCGATACGGCGCTCGAAAATAGCCTAAACAGCTCGTCAACAAGAGCGGGTGTAGTCGTTGCCGCCGATTCCGTCGAGAATGATTAAAAAGTGCACGAAGTCTACGCTAGCGGCGATTATCTAGAGGCGCAAATACTTCTTGGACTGTTGCTTAGCCGCTCCGTCGACGCGGTTTTGCGCGGTGCTGATTTGCAGGGCGGCGTCGGCGATTTAGCACCTAACAATATGTTTAGTTTGCGAGTTGCCAGCGCCGATAAACGGCGTGCGCATGCGCTTTTGGCAGACTATTATGCGGGCGAACTGTCGCTCGAGAGCAACGATATTAATCTCGACTAGTCAAGATTGAGAGATTCTGGCAGGCGGCAAATTTTAGCAGCCTTCTGCGGCGGCATCAGTGCTCGATTAAGTGCTTAATGCTCGTTGGCGAGAGTGGCGGCGAACCGGCTAAAGATAGCATTAGGGTGGTCAGCTCATCCCATATTTCAGCCTCTCGTAAGCCCTTGACGCCACGATCTACCGCACCTGCTTGGTACACAAGCATTCGCAGGTGTGCCGGTCGCAAGCGCTGTACTGCAGCGCGCATAATCGGTATTTGCTTGCGCCAAACCCCGGCCTGTTCGAGCGCCTGTTCGGCGCGTTCGCCGCGCGCTATGCGCCCGCTGGCGATCAACAACTTGCGTAATTCGCGAGTGATGGCCCATAGAATCGGCAGTGGTTGGCTACCTTCGCCGCGCAGTCCACGCAATGTACGCGCTACCGATTGGGCCTCTCCTGCCAGCATTTTATCAATTGCATCGAATAGGTTGTAGCGTGTGCTGTCGGCCACTACCGCCGACATAACAGTCGCGTCAACCCTGCCGTCGAGGGCGAGTAATTTAAGTTTCTCGATCTCTTGATTGGCCGCCAAAAGATTCCCTTCGACGCGATCGGCGAGCACTTCGACAGCACCCTGATTGGCATCGATATTCGCCTGTCGAAGACGCTCCTGGATCCACTTTGGCAGTTGTGCCGCGCCGATAGGCCAGATATCGACATGACCGCCGAGCGCGTCGAGCGCTTTTAGCCATTTGCTGTTCTGGGCACTGCGTTCGAGCTTCGGCAATACTACTAGGAGGAGATCGTCGGGGCTGGTATTAGCAGAGATATCGACCAGTGCGCGCGAGCCTTTGTCGCCTGGTTTGCCGTTTGCAATGCGGATTTCAAGAATTTTCTTTGTGCTGAATAAAGATAGTGCCCCGACCTCGGCGTGGACCTGGTTCCAATCGAAGTTGGCATCCACATCGTATACCATGCGCTCTGAAAAGCCGCGCTGGCTAGCTATACTGCGCACCTGATCGGCAGCTTCTTGCACCAATAGGGGCTCACCTCCGCTGATCACATAGCTGGGTAACAGCTGTTGATCGAGGTGTTGGGCGAACTTTTCGGCTCTAATCTTCATTTTCGACGCTCCATCCAGCGGCGTTATTGCGCCTTTGGTAGCACGCGTAGTCGATTGATCACCTGGCGCACAATTTCGATCCGCATATCACTTCTCACCGTGCGCTCCTCGTCACTCGATGCGAGCACGTCGCTTTCGGTAAATTCATAGACGCGCTCCACTGCGGCCGTTGCCGACTCCGAAAGCGAATCACCAGCGCTATTTAAGATAATAAAATCTACCTCTTCGTTGAGCTGGTACTCGGCCACTCGAGCACCTGAATTCATGCTGCTAGTGCGACGCACACGTCGATAATCGGTAATCACCACTGAGTAGTCGGGTTGCGCATTGCGGTTTACGACATCTACGCCATAGACTTTCAATGCCAGCGATAACTCGGCCAGCAACTGCTCATTGGGCTGTTGCGATAGCAGGTGAATTTTGCCGACATTTTCAGGCACCACCTGAGCGTCGCGGAGTTGCCAGCCGCAGGCGGCTAGGATTAGAACAAGTCCGATCAGGGCAATTTTTTGCAGCATGCACGGCCTCTTTTGTTGTCGAGTAATGCGCTTTTGTTAGTTTGCGACTATGTTTACCAACTTGCCTGGTATTACAATCAGTTTGCGCACTTCGAGACCGGAGATGAAGCGCTGGGTGTTGGGTTCGGCTAGAGCTAAGCGCTCAATCTGCTGGCGGTCGGTATCCACAGCAACGTCAATTTTGCCACGTATCTTACCGTTCACCTGAACCATTAATTGCACCGAACTGCGCGCCAGTGCAGTCTCGTCGACATCTGGCCAGAGGGCATTGGCAACCGCCTCTGAGTGGCCAAGACGGTGCCAAAGGGAATGACAGATGTGAGGCGCAACCGGCGCCAGCAAAAGCACACTGGCGGACAGTGCCTCGCCGCGAACAGCGCTACTCTGAGTATCTTTAGCGGTCAGTTTGGCAACGCTATTAAGCAACTCCATAATCGCCGCTATGGCGGTGTTGTAAGTATTGCGACGGCCATAATCATCGCTGACTTTGGCAATCGTCATATGAGTCTTGCGACGTAGATCGGTCTGTGGCGCGCCTAGTGTCCTGCGATCTAAGGCTACGCCCGGGTCGTCGGCAATATGTTCGACGACCATTTTCCATAATTTGCGTAAAAACCGCGAAGCCCCGGCAACCCCCTCATCGTTCCACTCTAGAGTTTGTTCCGGGGGTGCTGCAAACATCGTAAACAGGCGCACTGTATCGGCGCCATACTGATCGATGGCGGCCTGCGGATCGACGCCATTATTTTTTGATTTTGACATTTTGGTGATGCCGCCGCTGAACACTGGCTCACCGCTGGCGATCTCGCTGGCACTGATTGTCCGACCCTTGGCATCGCGAACGATGCTGACATCAGTTGGTGCGAGCCACTGCTTGCGCCCGTCGCTCTCGCGATAAAATGATTCGGCTAGGACCATGCCTTGGCAGAGCAGTCGCTTGAATGGCTCGGGACTGCTAACTAAGCCGTCATCGCGCATTAATTTATGGAAAAAACGTGCGTATAAAAGGTGCAAGATAGCGTGCTCTATACCACCTACATACTGATCCACTGGCAGCCAATAATTGGCCAGTTGCGGATCGAGCATAGCGTCGTCGACATGTGGGCAAGTGAACCGCGCGTAGTACCAAGAGGACTCCATAAAGGTATCAAAGGTATCAGTTTCGCGCTCAACTGGATTACCATCGAGTTCACTGCGGCGCCAGTTAGGGTCTGCTTTTAACGGTGATTGTAAACCGGTCATGGCCACATCTTCAGGTAACAGCACCGGCAGACGTTCTAGCGGTACAGGGATTTCGCCACCGTCGGGTAAATTGTACATTGGGATCGGAGCCCCCCAGTAGCGCTGTCGGCTGACGCCCCAGTCGCGCAACCTATAGTTTGTGGTTGCGGCGCCGAGTCCGCGCTGTTCGAGAGCCTCTGCGATAGCGGTGAATGCGGCCTCAAAAGAGAGACCGTTGTAGCTGCCCGAATTGATGAGTAGACCTTTTTCGGTGCTCGCCTGACCGTCGACAATGCCATCTACAACCTGTAATTTTGGCAAGGCATATTTGTCGGCAAATTCGAAGTCGCGCTGGTCGTGGGACGGCACAGCCATCACCGCACCAGAGCCGTAGTCTAGCAGGACATAGTTGGCAACCCACAGTGGCACCTGCTCGCCACTCAGTGGGTGTTCGACCCAGAGCCCGGTGTCCATGCCGAGCTTTTCCATACTAGCAAGCTCAGCTTCGGAGGTCTTTTGGTTGTTACAGTGCTGTAAAAATAGCTTTAGCTCAGGATTTTTTTCGCCGAGTTCCAGCGCCACGGGATGCTGCGGTGCTAGGCTCACATAGGTTACCCCCATCAGAGTATCTGGTCGCGTGGTATAGACCTCGATGTAGCTATAGCCTGCTACGCTCGACGGCATCGGGAAGCGTATACTGACTCCGCGACTCTTTCCTATCCAGTTTCGCTGCATCGTGACTACCTGCTCTGGCCAGTCTTGCAGGTTATCTAGATCAGTTAATAGCTGTTCCGCATAATCGGTAATACGGATAAACCACTGAGGGATTTTTTTCCGCTCGACGCGCGTATCGCAGCGCCAGCAGCAGCCGTCGATTACCTGCTCATTGGCCAGGACCGTGGCATCCTTTGGGCACCAATTGACCGCGCTAGTTTTTTTGTATACCAGCCCCTTATCGTAGAGGCGGGTAAAGAACCACTGTTCCCATTTATAGTAACTCGGCTGGCAGGTGCTCATCTCTCGCGACCAGTCGATACCAAAACCGAGTGATTGTAATTGACCGCGCATGTAGGCGATGTTCTCCTGAGTCCAGCGGGCTGGCGCGGTATTATTTTGAATGGCGGCGTTTTCTGCCGGCAGTCCAAACGCATCCCAACCCATAGGATGTAGAACATTTTTGCCAAGCATGCGCTGATAGCGGGCGATCACATCGGATATGGTGTAGTTGCGCACATGCCCCATATGCAGTTTGCCACTCGGATAGGGAAACATCGACAGGCAATAAAATTTCTCTTTGCTGGGGTCTGCTTGGACTTCAAAGGTAGCTTCGCGAGCCCAGTACTGCTGAGCCTCGCGTTCAATCTGCGCGGGGTTATAGAGGTCGTTACTCGTCATTCGGGGCCACTGTGCTGAAATAGTTAGGGTCTATGCCTTAATCGCCAAGTATAGGCGATTGTGTGACTAACTACCAAGTGCAAGAGCAACTTTGAAGCCGCCGTCGAACGCAATGCAGCCGACGGCGATGATGACTTTTTGGGTCTAACTAGGGATGCGCGCGGGGACCCCTAGCTCCTCAAGTTTTGCTGCCATGTCTTGAGCCGATTGCGCGGGGCGGACGTCTCGGTCTATGAATAAAATGGTCCCATCCTTACCAATGTAAAAGGTGTGTCGCTTCGCATACATGCCGAGGCTTAAAACCTCGTAGTCTCGGGCGGTCTGTTTGCTCGGATCGCTTAGCAACGGAAAGTCAGCTTTGTACTCTTCGGCAAATTCGCGGTTCTTTTCCACCGGATCAACGCTCGCCATAAAATATGCAACATCTAGGCGCTTGAGTAAATGGCCATTTTCGGCGAGCGACTTGCACTCTATGGTACAGCCGCTAGTAAAGGCAAAAGGATACCAAGCGATTACCACTGCTTGCTTGGCCGTCAGATCGCTGAGTTGGTAGGTTTTACCATCGCTGGCTTCGAGCCGAAAATTCGGCGCTTTGTCGCCCACCTCCAGCGCTGTCAGTGACATCGACCAGCCGATTAAGAGCGCTATTACTGCGTTGCACGTAATTTTTGTAATTAATTTTTTGATCATATTCTTCACCTTTTATTGTTCCTCGCTTTTTGTTTTGTTTACTCTGCGTAGTAAAAGTCCGCCAAGAATCGCAAAACACATCAATATGGTTGGCCACGATCGCCAGCGTGAGAACACAGTCTGACCCGATCTGGGTTGTATTTCACCACGCAACTCCCCGCGCGTAAAGGGCGCGAGCTGACCCGTCACCCTGCCGCGATAATCTATAATTGCAGTCAGTCCGTTATTGGTGGCCCGCAGCATCGGTTTAGCATTCTCAGCAGCGCGCATCTGTGCCATTTGCAAGTGCTGTGGCAGCGCCAGAGAGTCTCCAAACCAACCATCATTACTGACTGTCAATAACATTGTCGCGCCATCGCTTATACGCGCCACCAAATCCGGATAGACCACTTCGTAGCAGATGGCTACCGCCAGTGGACGTTTATCGATCTGCAAAAGTGCTTGCTGGCGCGCACCGCGAACAAAGTTTGACATCGGCAAATCGAAAAATTTAATCGCACCACGCACTACGCTCTCAAGAGGAATGTACTCGCCGAACGGCACTAGTCTAGTTTTGTGATACTCCCCGCTTGCTGCGCCTAGTGCCATTACCGAGTTGTGAAATCCATTATCATCGCGCGTCGGAATACCAGTGACCAAGGCGGTATTAGCGTTTGCCGCGCGGGTGCTGACCTTAGTCAAAAAGCTCGATACTTGTTGCGGGGTTGCCGGTATCGCGGCTTCTGGCCAGACAATCAGATCGCGACCCCAATGCGGCTGCGACTGTTGCTGCAAACGATCGAGAATAAGTCTCCGTCGATCCGCCGACCACTTTTGGTTTTGCGCGATGTTTGGCTGCACCAGCGCGACCGATAGCGGTCTGCCGAGTGGCTGTCCCCACTCTGCTTGCTTCAGCCAATAACCGCCGCCAACAAAGCTAACCAAAACTAGGCTGCACAGAGTGAGGGGTAGTTGACCGGCGTGACCGCGTGCGTATTGAGCGAGACAGGCGGCGCTCATAGCGGTTACAAAACTCAACCAAAACACTCCGCCAATCGGTGCCCAACCGCCGAGCCAAGTGGATAGGTGGCTATAGCCGACGAGCAGCCAAGGGAATCCGCTGAACAACCAACTGCGCAGCCACTCGCCGAGTACCCACAGCGCTGGGAAGGCGATCAGACTAGTCACCCAAGTTGGCGACATTGCGCTCCATAGGAGAAATGGCAGGCTGCTGATCAGAGCCATAAACGTACAAAATAGTCCGGTGGCCAACAGCGCCAGTGGCGGCGCTACAAAGCCATGCTCATGGATACTTATATACAGCCAGCTGACGCCACTCAGAAAGAGTCCAAGGTTGTAGCATGTTGCTCGCGCCCAAGCCTCTTTAAAGGGCTGCCCAGTCAATTGATAACACAGCGTGGCGAGACTTAACACGGCGATTGGCCAAAGGCTGTAAGGGGCTAGGGCGAGTGGCATTAGACTGCCGCTCGATAGTAACCATAGGCAGGCGTGCCGGTTGGCGACCTTCATCGGCTCTGTTTGCGCACATCCACCGCGATTATTTTGCGCAGATCGGCGGCGCTTACTGTGAACTCAAAGTGTTCAAAAGCGATGGTCTCGCCAATTTCCGGCAAGCGGCCAAACGCACCGAGGACCAGACCGCCAACCGTGTCGCACTCGTCGTCCGATAGTCCAACATCAAAGAATTCGTTAAATTGCTCGATATCGGTGATGGCAGCCACCGAGTAAAGGTTCTCAGCAATTTTTTCGATTGGGTCCGATTCTTGCTCGTCGGTCTCGTCCTCGATTTCGCCGACAATTTCCTCGAGTATATCTTCGATGGTTAGCAATCCCGAAACACCACCATACTCGTCGACCACAATCGCCATATGATAACGGTGTTCACGAAACTCTTGCAGCAAAATATTCAGTCGCTTGCTCTCGGGGATAATCGTTGCCGGTCGCAGCATTGATTTGAGTTCAAAGGTCTCCTTGCCGGCAAGCAGCAGCGGCAGTAACTCCTTAGCCAGCAATATACCGGCGACGTCGTCAGACGATTGGCCGACCACCGGAAAGCGCGAGTGTTGCGATTTGGTGACTATGTCGAGGATTTCGTCGAGGCTGAGGTCGTCCTCGAGACTCACCATCTGCGAGCGCGGGATCATGATTTCTCGCGCCTGCAAATCGGAGACCTTTAATGCACCCTCCATAATGTGCAGTGCGCTGGTATCGATGATCGACTCACTCTGGGCGCTGCGCAGCATTTCTGCCACTTCATTGCTGCTCGACGGTCGCGGGAAAAAAGCCCTTGCGCGGCGTTTGAACCAGGTGAGCAGTCGGTGGGTACGTATGCCGCTTTTATCGCTGCTCGTCATGGCGTAACCGCCCCCTCAATATAGGGAGCTGGATAGTTTAACCGCAACATGATTTGTGTTTCTAGAGCTTCCATGGTCTCAGCTTCGTCATCGGTGAGGTGATCATGGCCGAGCAGGTGAAGGATGCCATGCACCAACATATGGGCCCAGTGAGCCTCTTCGGTTTTGTTTTGCTCGGCGGCCTCGCGTGCCACAACTGGGGCACAAATTACTAGATCACCGAGCATTGGCAAGGGCTCGGGCGTGACCGCGGCAAACGGGAAAGATAGAACATTGGTGGCCCCGCGGCCGCCGCGATACTGCTGATTAAGTGCTGCACTTTCGGTTTCATCGACGATTCTGAGAGCGACCTCGGTGTCGTCCAGTGTCCACTCTTGATTGACGAGAGCGGCTTTGATCCACCGTCGCAGCAGTCGTTCGTCGGGGCTGTCGGTTGCCTCACAGGCGCGCTGCACATCTATTTTAAGGCGCATCTGGGGACCGCTCAGAGATTGTTTTCATGCACGTCATAGGCATCGACAATCGATTGCACAATCGGGTGCCGAACCACGTCGCGGCTCTGAAAATGGGTGAAGCTTATTGCCTCTATACCGGCGAGTACTTCGCAGGCATGCGCCAAGCCCGAGGATACGCCGCGCGGCAGGTCGATCTGGGACATGTCGCCGGTGATTACCGCAGTCGAGCCAAAGCCAATCCGTGTTAGGAACATTTTCATTTGCTCGCGGGTAGTGTTCTGGCTTTCATCGAGAATGATATATGCCCCGTTTAGGGTGCGGCCGCGCATATAGGCGAGCGGAGCTATTTCGATAATATTACGTTCCTGCAGTTTCGCCACGGTTTCAAATCCGAGCATCTCGTGAAGCGCATCGTAAAGTGGCCGCAGGTAGGGGTCGACTTTTTGTGCTAGATCGCCGGGAAGAAAGCCCAGCCTCTCACCGGCCTCGACTGCCGGGCGTACCAACAAAATACGCTCGACTTCGTCGCGCAGCAGGGACTCCACCGCGCAGGCAACCGCCAGATAAGTTTTTCCAGTACCCGCGGGACCGACACCAAAATTAATATCGTGGCCTTGCATGGCGTGCACGTAGAGCTGCTGATTAACACCGCGGGGTTTTATGTTACCTTTCTTAGTCCGAATTATAGAAAATGTGTCAATCTCGGAATTCGCCGCCGGAGCGGTGACTCTGTCGGTCATTGGTTGCTCCATGGCCTGTTGCTGCAGCTGCAGATGAACATCCCTAGGCGACAGGTCATCGCACAGAGCAGTTTGTTGATAGAGTTGGTAGATGATTCTGCAGGCTGCCCGACAGACAGCCGCGGGGCCATAAAAATTAAATATGTGACCGCGGCAGCGGATATCCAAATCGAGACGCTTGGCGATCAGCTTGATATTTTCATCTAATTGGCCGCAAAGTATGGCTAGGCGGTGCGCGTCGATGGGCTCTAACGCAAGGCTTTCTGCGGGTTGGGCGGACAGTTGTTTCAAGTGCTGCTGTTTAACCTCGTAAAATATGCTCCTATCGACAGCATAGCGCGTTACATTCAGACCGGTAAACTCTTTTAGAGATTGCGGGGCGATAAAGTTTTCAGGGGCTATCCAGTATCTGCGGCAGCCAGCAAAGGAGTATGCCCCATCGCCGAGACTTTAATGGCGAGAACAGAGGTCACCGCGCAGCGAATTTGGCAATGCCTCGGTTATTGTGGCGGTGACAAAGTCACCAATTAAACTGTGATCGATCGATCGGAAATTGACCACTCGGTTGTTTTCAGTGCGGCCCTGTAATTGCCCGGGGTCTTTTTTTGAGATGCCGCTCACTAACAGCCTTTGATTGCTGCCGACCATGCGTCGACTGATGTTCGCAGCATGCTGGCTGATGCGTGTTTGTAGAATCAATAGACGCTGCTTTTTGACCGTCTCCGGTGTGTTATCGGGGAGGTCTGCCGCTGGCGTTCCCGGTCTAGCGCTATACACAAAACTGAAGGAGGTATCAAAGCCGATATCCTCAACGAGTTTCATGGTCGCGGCAAAGTCGCCTTCCGACTCGCCCGGGAAACCGATAATAAAGTCCGATGAGATACTGATGTCTGGCCGCTGGACGCGCAGGCGGCGAATCTTTGACTTGTACTCGATGGCGGTGTGACCGCGTTTCATAGCCATTAATATTTTATCGGAACCGCTCTGCACCGGCAAGTGCAAATGGCTGACCAGTTCAGGTATCTGGGCATAGACCTCGATTAGCGCATCGGAAAATTCGACCGGGTGGGAGGTGGTGTAGCGAATGCGATCTATGCCCTCGATATCAGCGACGTAGGGGATCAACTCGGCAAAGTCACATTGCGATCCGTCGGGCATTTCTCCTCGAAAGGCATTGACGTTTTGCCCTAGCAGGTTGACTTCGCGCACCCCCTGGTCGGCCAAAGCACTCACTTCGAGCAACACGTCTGCTACGGGTCGACTGACTTCTTCGCCGCGGGTGTAAGGGACCACGCAAAAAGTGCAATATTTCGAGCAGCCCTCCATAATAGATACGAAAGCTGACGGGCCATCGGCATCCGGTAGCGGTAGGCGGTCAAATTTCTCGATTTCGGGGAAGCTAATATCTACCACTACACTGCCATCACGCTGGCGAGTGTGCATCATTTCCGGCAGTCGGTGGAGTGTCTGCGGCCCAAATACCAAGTCGACAAAGGGTGCGCGCTTGGCGATGGCAGCACCCTCCTGACTGGCGACACAGCCGCCAACACCAATAATTAAATCGGGATTAGCCGCTTTTAAGTGTTTCCAGCGGCCGAGTTGATGAAAGACTTTTTCCTGAGCTTTTTCGCGAATTGAGCAAGTATTCAAAAGAATGACGTCGGCTTCACTCGCGTCGTCGGTGGCAATCATCTGGTGGCTTTCACCCAACAGGTCGCGCATCCGCGACGAGTCGTACTCGTTCATCTGACAGCCGTGGGTAACTATATGCAGTTTTTTTGCCGGTTTTGAGGTCATTGGGTAGCCGTTTAAAGGCCTCGTCATCGTTGGACCTCCATTATAACTTTGCCTCTTTGATTGGCAACATAAAGAGGTGCGCAGCGGTGCGATTGTGCTATTATTCGCATTCATACTCGTTAGAGAAAAACTGTGTCTGAAACCCCTGTAGAGCCAATTTACCGCGTAACTTTCTTCAACAAGAACGAAGTCTATGAAATTTACGCTAAGCACGTCTTTCAGAGCGATCTGTGGGGTTTTTTGGAGGTCGAAGAGTTTGTCTTTGGCGAGCGCACACAGATGATTGTCGATCCCGCTGAGGAAAAGTTAAAAACCGAATTTTGCAACATCAAACGCAGTTTCATCCCGATGCAGTCGGTCGTGCGTATCGATGAGGTCGAAAAAGAGGGCACCTCAAAAATCACCGAGGCCAGCGGCGGTAATATAAGCCCATTTCCATATTCATCGATGGCGACGGCCAAACCTAAGAAAGACTAGTTGCGCCACCGGCGCTATGGTTGCGTCGCGATCTCCGCGACGGGCCCACGTGGATAGAGGATATGTTATGCAGGATGCGCAGACGCTGCTTCCCTATGAGTTCGCCCGCACACATCGCCTGCTGCTAAACGCGAGCCAAGACACTTTAGTGTTAGCGCCAAATGCGCCCTGCTGGGCGATTGCCGAGGTTGGCCGCCGCTTCCCGCAGGCCGCCAATGTCAGCGCAGTAGATGATCAGTGCTTCGATAGTTTACTCAGTGAGCTCTACAGCGGCAGACAAAATTCTTCCGAGTCTGTTATGGATGATATTAAGGATTTTGTCGATCTCGAATCTGCCGCCGCTGAATTGGAAGAGGCTGGAGATCTCCTCGATGCTGAAAATGATGCACCGATCGTGCGCTTGCTAAATTCTATTTTCGCTGAATCCCTGCGCGAGCGTGCCTCGGACATACACATTGAACCCTATGAAAAAAATGCCTTAGTGCGCTTTCGCTTAGACGGTGTGCTGCGCACGGTGCTCAGTCCGTCGGTGCAGATAACGCCGTTGTTAGTGTCGCGTATCAAGGTGATGGCCAAGCTGGATATCGCTGAGAAACGCCTGCCCCAAGATGGTCGCATGAGCGTTAAATTGGGTGGTCGCAACATCGACCTGCGGGTCTCTACCATGCCCTCCAGCCACGGCGAGAGGGTGGTCATGCGTCTACTCGACAAGGAGGCAGGCAAGCTTCAGGTCGACGATCTCGGTATGCCCGCGGATACCAAGGCCGAGCTGGACGATCTTATTCAGCGTCCCCACGGGATTATTCTGGTTACAGGGCCGACCGGTTCGGGTAAGACTACCTCACTGTATGCGGCACTGCAGCAGATGGATCGCTCTGAACGCAATGTTATGACGGTCGAGGATCCAGTCGAATACGACCTGCCGGGCGTCAGTCAAACACAGATCAATCTGCGTGCGGGTATGACCTTTGCGCGCGGTTTGCGGGCAATTCTACGCCAGGATCCAGATGTCATTTTGATCGGTGAAATTCGCGATGGCGAGACTGCCGAAATTGCCACTCAAGCGAGCCTGACAGGTCACCTAGTGTTGTCGACACTGCACACCAACACCGCCGCGGGAGCAATCACGCGCCTGCAAGACCTTGGTGTAGATAGTTTTTTGTTGGCCTCGACGGTGCGCGGTATCATGTCGCAGCGCTTGTTGCGCTTGCTGTGTCGGCGTTGCCGCGAGGCAGTGCAGCCTAACGATTACCATCGCCAGCTATTAAAACTGCCCGACGGGGTGTTTATTTTTCAGGCGCGCGGCTGCGGCGAGTGCAACAACACTGGTTACACCGGTCGCCAAGCGCTATTTGAGTTGGTTACTGTGGATGCAGAGTTGCAAACGCTGATTCATGAAAATGCCGGTGAGTTAGAGCTCGAAGCCGCAGTTCGCAAGACGGTACCAAGTATTCGCGACGCTGGCTTTAAATTAGTCGTCGATGGCGGCACAACCATCGAAGAAGTTCTTCGCGTGACAAGCGTTTAAGTATGCCGGCCTTTGACTACGCAGCGTATAATCGTAGCGGTAAACTCCAAAGCGGGGTGATCGCCGCAGATTCGGAGCGGCACGCGCGGCGTCTGTTAAAAGAGCAAAAATTGCTGCCGTCGACGCTTAGTGAAGTCGGCCGTCAAACTGTCGACGAAAAAACTGACCGTTGGGCGCTGTTCGGTGGCCGCCGCGAAGCGCGGGTCGACAATTTCGACTTGGCGCTGCTACTGCAGCAGCAAGCCATTTTGATTCAGTCAGGGCTGCCGCTCGAGGATGCCTTAAAAATGACTATCGAGCAGGCCGAGACCGATGGCCAGCGACGCATGGTGCAGAGTTGGCGCAGCGAAATCGTCGAGGGGCGGAGCTTTTCCGAGGCGCTGCGACGCTCGCCCTATCAGATTCCCGAGAGCATTGTCGCCGGAATTGGCGTTGGCGAGGAGAGCGGTCACCTCCACGAGGTGCTCAGACGTCTCGCCGACGATATTGAGGGCAGCGCCGAAAATCGCAAAACGGTTGCTCGCGCGCTGATTTATCCTGCGACACTGATGGCCACATCGCTGATCGTGATATCGATTATGATGATCTGGGTAGTGCCGAAGATCACCGCCATTTTTATCAGCTCCAAACGCGAGTTACCGTTGATGACGCGCATTGTTATGGGCCTGAGTGATTTTACCCAAAACTACGGCATTTATTTGTTGAGCTTTGCGCTGCTGGCGTTTTTGGCTTTTAAGCAGTTATTGCGGGATGCTGATCGCCGCCGTCGCTGGCACCAAATACTCCTTAAAATGCCCGGGGTCGGGCGTTGGATGCATATGGCCAACATAGCAGACTGGTCCCGTAGTTTGGGGGTGTTACTGTCGAATGGTGTGCCGGCGTTGGCAGCTCTCAAGATCTCCTCGGGTGTGGTCGAAAACCTTTATTTGCGCGCGAAAATGGAGGCAGTGACCGAGGCTATGCGCCAGGGGAGCACTTTACAAAAAGCTCTCGGCGACAACTTATCTGGCAGTGGTTTTTTGGTGCACATGGTAGGCAGTGGCGAGGCCTCTAGCGAACTCGATAAAATGCTTCTCAGAGTCTCGGAATACTATTCGGTGCGACTGAAAAACGCGGTCGATGTATTTATGAAATTGATCAACCCAATTTTGATTGTTTTTATGGGCATGGTTATTTTGTCTGTGGTGGCGGCGGTTATGTTGCCGATCATGGATATGAACAATATGATTTAACGGTTACAACAAACTGGAGTAAAAAGTATGGATATACAGCGTCCTGCTATAGGTCGGCGACAGGCGGGATTTACCCTGATTGAAATGATGGTGGTGGTGGTAGTTATTGGCCTATTGGCGGCGATGATTGGTCCGCGTCTTTTTAACCAGGTAGAAAAAGCTCAAAAAGTCCGCATCAAACAGGATGTACGGGCCATCGAGAGTGCGCTCAAGTTTTACCGTTTAGACAACTTTCGCTACCCTTCGCAGAGCGAGGGACTAGCGGCGTTGGTCAGTGCGCCGGGTGGTTTGGCCCGTTGGAACGGCCCGTACCTTGAAGCGCTGCCTGAGGACCCCTTTCAACATCCCTATGAATACGCCAATCCTGGCACCCACGGCGTCGAAGTCGAGGTCTATACGCTCGGTGACAATCAGGTTGCTGGGGGCGAGGGGGTGGATACAGACTGGGGAAGCTGGAACGTCAAAGAGATTCAGTAGCCGCGAGAGGTACGCAGGCTGTGTCATTAAATCGCCGTTATACAGGGTTTACGCTGCTCGAAGTGCTGGCGGTGATCATCATCGTGGCGACGCTTTCCGGAATGAGTTTACTCGCCATTAATCAGGCCTTTGATCGACGCTATGAAAGTCATGCCGATCAATTGCAAATGTGGCTGCAGCAACTCTCCGACTTGGCTGCGCTGAGTGGCGGTGCCTATGGCGTCGTGCACATCGGTGGTGAGGGCAACGGCGAGCTAGGGGACGATTCCCCAACCGCAGCCATACCCGAGCAGTTACAGGCGGTGGTTTACTATAAAAATAGCTGGTGGGTGGCGACTGAGCCGGCACCTTTCGGGCTGTCAAGCGAAGCCCAATTGCATTGGGATCTGCAGGGTGAATCGCAGTTTGCTGCGCGTCCCGAGCAGCTGTCGGCGATGTCATCTGCAGTTAATATCGATAAAGCGCAACCGATTCTGCCAGTTATTGCCCTATTGCCCGATGGCTATATGGATCCAGTGGCGCGTCTGAAATTGCGTTTCAAGGGTCATGATAATGTTTTTGAGTTGTTTTGGGACGATCGGGCTGCGCGGATTGAACTGCGTAGAAGCACTCCGTGAAGCGCCTATCGACGCGCGGATTTACCTTAATGGAGGTAGCCATAGCGCTGCTGATACTCAGCACTGTCCTGGTTAGTTCGCTGCAGTTGGTCAGCCAGTATGCCGACGAAAGGGTGCGCATGCGCGAGCGATTTTTAGCTAATCAAGTTGCCTGGAACCGACTTTTGGAACAGTATAAAACGGCGCAAAATTGGCCTTCTACCAGCGCTTCCAAGACGCGCAGGACCAAGGGTGTCGACCAACAGGCGGGACGCGACTGGCGTTGGCAGTTGCAGATTGAAGACGCCATGGGTCAAGACCTGTTGCGTTATCAGGTCGAGGTTTATGGCGCTGCCGCTGCGCGCCCGACAGCGACGCTCGCGGCATTTTTTGTCGATCGAAAATAACTCGCTAAAACTTGAGGCTATAGTAATACGGTATGCATTTGGTTAAGCGACACAGTGGTTTTACTCTGATCGAGGTCGTGGTTTCATTGGCGCTCTTGGCAACTATGTCTGTCATGGCCTACCAGGCGCTGGCGGTGGTGTTGGACACCAATGAGCGCAGTCGTCAGCAACTTGCTGCACAGGCTAAATTGCAGCGAGCTTGGAGTATTATTGGTCGCGACTTGTGGCACCTGCGAAACCGCAGTTTTTCTGACGGCCTCGGCCAGATTGAACTGCCCTACCAAACTGACAGCAGTGATTTTGGTGTGCGCTTTAGCCGCGGTGGTGGGCCGATGTTGGCGGCCAACCCGACCGGTGTCAGCCGAGTCTACTACAGCCTTAACAATGAAGATCAGTTGTTGCGCACTACCTGGGCGATCACCGACTCGCCGCGTGACAGCGATGGCAGTGTCCGCGTGCTGCTCGACGGTGTCGAAGAGGTGTTATTTGAACAGCTCACCGACGATGGTTACAGCGCTAACTGGCCGCCTTTAGACGCTGGCGCTTCGGCCGCTCTGCCACGTATGATCAGGGTCAGTATAGCGCTGCAAGATGGCGGTCAGACATCGCGATTATATCCCGGAGTGAGTAGTGATTAGTCGCCGCTCACTCGCGCGGCGAGGAGCTGTGTCAGCGCAGCGCGGCGTCGCCCTGTTGGCCGCGTTGATATTGATGCTAGCGGTGGTTATGGTGCTCGGCAATATTTTTTATCGCCACCAGATCGACGTTTCGCACGCGGGATCTGCGGTGCACACCGATCAGGCGTTATTGTTGGCACTCAGTGTCGAGAGCTGGGCGCGCCAGCGACTATCTAGCCGGGTGGAACGTAATGGCCGACCGTTTAATACCGCAGACGTTGACCACTCGGGTGAAACGTGGGCGCAGGCAGTGCCGATGTTGCCGGTCGAAGGTGGTATGATTCGTGGCTGCCTACAGGACTTGCAGGCGAAGATCAATATTAACAATTTTGCTTGGTATGGCACGAATGGCGCTACCTTAGAGACTGAATTGTCGCCCGCCAATGACGCCCCTATGGGCACTGCGCGAGTCTGGCACAACTTGTTGGAATTGGCCGATCTGCCGGTTACTGGCGCGCGCAGTGCGACTTTGATTGACTGGCTAGATGCGGATGCTAACCTCATCAATTCCTGGGGTGCTGAGCAACCCGATTATGATGGTCTGCGGCGGGTGGTGGCCAACCGAACCGTTACAGATGCCAGCGAACTGGCTGCAGTAATCGGTTATGAGCTGCCCGAAGTGCAGTATTTACTGCCATTTATAACCGCCTTGCCGGTTACTATCACCGGTGCTCCGACGGGCGTTATAATACCGACTAAAATTAACATAAATACTGCGTCGGAGTCGATCTTACTGGCCCTTGGTGGATCTGTTGGAGAAGACTTTGTCGCGGCGGTTCTCGATGGCCGCGGACGCGGCAGTCACTTTAGTTCGGTTGAAAATTTTTGGAGTAATCTCGACCAGCGACTGCTACTGACCCGCTCTCAAATAGAGCAGCGCTGGCCAAGCACGCTTTTAGATGTTCGCTCGGATTTTTTTCAGCTATATTTAGAGGTGCTGCTGGGTGACATTCATATTCAAGTAAAGAGTATAATCGATCTGCGTGGGTCCAAGCGCAAAGATCCCACGATATTGGCGCGGGAAATTGTCGTGGTGCCCAAGTTTTTGCCGGCCGCTGCGACTGAGAATCAACCCCTGTTGAGCGACGAAGCGGCAGATGGTGACGATCAACAGGACGATCTGTATCGGGTACAGACCGCCTGTGAAGTAATTGGAGTTTAGATCCATGAGTGCGTCGGTAGACCACCTTTACAATCTCGATAAGCGCTTTCGCGCTAGCGATATCTTGCAGCCGATGAGCCTGTGGGTGCCCTCCGACCGAGTCACTTTGCACCGTATCGAAGCGCCGACAGCGCCGCCGCGCAAGTGGCCAAGCCTGATTCCTTGGATGCTCGAAGAGCGTATTCTTGGCTCGGTCGACGATATGCATTTTGTGTTTGGCGCACGCGTGGAAAACGGGTGTATCGATGTCTACGCGGTAGATCGTCAGGACATGCAAGAGTGGCAGCGGGTATCTGAAAACGCTGGTGTAGCTGCGCTTAAAATGGTGCCGGATTACTTGGTGCTGCCTTGGGAAGCGGGCCGAATTAGTGTCGGTTGGTATGCCGGTCGTTGTTTGGTGCGGCATTCTGCCAGCGAGGGATTTGCCGCGCAGCCGGAGTTGGCCTGGGCGATGATCGAGCGCTTGATGGAGGCCGAAAAAGTACCGCCGCGGTTATCGATTAGCGTTCCAGATGCCGACAGTATTCCATCGAACCTGCGTCTGCAGGCCGAGATCAACCAATCGCAACCGGATTGGGAAATGGCTGAAATGCCGGCATCCGTTGACCTCATGAGTGGCGAGTTCAAAGCGCAGCAACAGAGATCGCCGACCCGTTTATGGCCGATCAACAGTGCTTTGGCGGCACTTGTGACGGTTCTTTTTACGGCTTATCTGTATTTGGCAACGGCTGCTTTGAGTGCTCAGCTGGCCGAGTTAGAGGATCATTTGAGAACCACTTTTGGGCGGGTTTTTATTGGTGAAAAGGCCGCTGTCGAGGACCTTCGGTCGGTGGCGAGCCAACAGCTTGTGCGCCTCGCTGCGCAGCGAGCCAGTCTCGACAGCATGCCCCTTCGGGCCGTTATGGCGCTGGGTGAGTTGATGACCAACTGTGACTGTGATCTGCGATCGCTGACCACCGATGGTGAGCAGATTGAACTCGAGGTGGAAAATGCGGGTAAAATGTCATCGCGAAAAATCGTGATACGAGGCTATACTTTAGATATGCAACGGCTGGGCGGCGACGCAGACGCTTGGCGCCTGATCTTGACTGCCGAGGCGGCAGCGTGAAGCTAGGATTTTCGATCAGTCTTTGGTACGCCGGACTACAAGCCCGAGAGCGGCGCGCGATCGGTGTCGGTGCGCTGGTGGGGGTGTTGTCGCTGGTGTTTAGTGTCATCCAACCACACTGGCAGTTGTATCGCCAGTTAAGTATCGATGTCAACGACCGCCGGGCCGACCTGGCGTGGTTGGCGGGCCAGGTCGCCGAGGTTGATCGGCTCCGAAGCAGTTGCTCGGGCAGGCCGGCGCAGAGTGGTTCCGAGCGAGATATTGTGAGCCTGTTAGTGCGCCGTAATCAGGTGCGTTTAATAGATTTTTCGACCGAACAAGGGCCGCTCTCGCTGCGTGTTTCAGCGGCTAGCGCCAATGATATTTTGGCGCTCTTGGGGCAGCTCGCTTGTGCCGAGTACAGTCTGACCAGTGTAATTATTGAGCGCCAAAATGATGCTGCCGGTAGTCTCAATTATGAGGCGACTATAGGACTAAGACGTGTCGATTAGACGACCCTACAAACGCGGCTATTGGCGCGTTCGAACGAGGTACTCAGGATGACTGCAGAATCTGCGCCAAGTTTGTTTTCGACGATGTCAGTGACTGCCCGTTGGCAGGCATTGCGAGGCCGTCCCAGCGATCTACTTCAAGTGGGGCTCAGCGCCCTATTGCTGTTAATTTTGTTGACGTTGCTGACCATAATTTTCCTCCAGATCGATAGGCCGCAGCCGCAACTACTTGCGGTACAGCGCGCGCAGCCGGCAGTGGTGCAGAACTGGAACTGGTTTCGCGGAACTCGCGACGCGCAGGTTGCCGTTCAAGCTGCACCAGAGCTTGCCGACATCAAAATTAATTCCGATCTGCTGGGGATCTTAATCACCGCCAAAGTATCGACGGCTACACTCAAACACGCGGGGAAACCCGAGGCAGTTTACCTTCTTGGCGACGAGGTCAGCGCGGGTATAACCTTAGTTGAAATCGAGTCGCAGAGGATTGTGGTAGAGCAGAGCGGTGTGCGCAAGCAACTTTTATTGAAGCGGCCCGACTCGGTTATCGAGACCCAGTCGAGCGCTTCCGCTCGGGACCGTGATAGTGCTCCCACCCAGCAGGCCGGCTTTAGGTTGGCGAACATGTTTGGTGCAGTGCCGGTGAGCCTTGGCGGTGCCGTTGGCAGTTATGCATCAGGCTTTAAATTAAATGGATTGTCGCCAGAAATGCGTTCATTGGCAGATATCGAAGACGGCGATGTAGTGGTCGAGGTCAGCGGGTCATCGGTGGAAGAGTTGATGAAGAACCCAGCTATTTGGATGAGTTACAGCGGACAGAGCAACTTGCCGGTGACGGTTATTCGCGGCGGCCGCGAAATCGTAATCTATGTAAATGCCGCTAGTTTGTCGGCCAAAATGTTACCCCTGATGGGACAAAATTGATGAGACAAAAAGTAAAAAGGACGGGTTTACAATTGTCGCAGTGGATTGCCGAACGGCTGACTTACCTCAACGGTTGTGTTACGACCGGTTTGCTATCGCTAGCCTGCGTATTGCCCGTTGCTGCTCAGGATGAAGTACGTATCAACTTCCGCGATGCCGATATTCGCAGCGTTATCGAGAGTGTCGCGGAAATAACCGGCAAGTCGTTTGTGTTGGACCCGCGCGTAAAAGGCAAGGTGACCATCATCGCGCCGCAGCCAATTGACGGCAGCCTGCTCTACGAAGCGGTTTTGTCGGCAATTCAGGTGCAGGGTTTTCAGGCTGTACAAGATGGCGTGGTGACGCGGATTATGCCCTTTAGCCAGGCGTTTAATTTCGCCGGTGGCGGTGGCGGCAACGAAATGAGCACCGAGGTTCTGAGCATCAAGCATGTGCAGGCGGCTACTTTGGTGTCAGTATTAAAACCCATGCTCAGTAATGGTGCGCGTTTGATGGCCTATGCGCCGAGCAATTACCTGGTGGTCTCGGATATAAAAACCAATATAGCGCAGTTAAAACGCTTTATTAAACGCCTCGACGACCCAGATAGTTCAGCGGTCGAGGTGGTCAACTTAACGTATATTTCAGCGGCCGAGGCAGTACACATCGCCGGTCAATTAAAACAGCTACAAAAGCAGGAATTGTCGCTGGTCGAGGATGGCTTAAACAACCGCATTATTGTCAGCGGTCCAGGGATTGCCCGTAGCGCTTTTAAAACTATGCTGCTGACATTGGATGTGCCGTCTACCAAACAGGGCAGTGTCGAGGTCATCTATCTCGATTATTTGCGTGCAGCTGAGATCAAACCGGTCATCGATGGCATGCTTCAATCGGACACATTTTTGCGCCTAGCGGGTCAGTCTGGCGGCGACGGTAAAAGCAAGACTACCTATAAAATTGAGATCGATGAACTCAATAATGCATTGATTTTAGCGGCGCCACGCGAGGTAATTCGCGAGGTCAACAACGTCATCAAGCAACTTGATCTGCCGCGACCACAGGTGTTGATTGAGGCGGTGATCGCCGAATTATCTGAGGACCAAGCTAGAGAGCTTAGCGCTCAACTGGTCTATTCGAGTAAGAACCGTGGCGCTTATCTAAGCAACTTTGACAGTGTTTTAAGCGGGTTGTTGGGGGCTACACTGGGTGGCAGCGACAACGCCTCGGCAACCACGATTATCAATCAGATTCCGAAAAAAGTGCTCGGTGTTGTCGGCGATTTTGACCGTGTTTCCGGTAAGGGAATGGGGCTGCTTGTGCAGGCGTTAAAGACTGATGGTGCTACCAAAATATTGTCGACGCCGTCAGTCGTTACGCTGGATAACGAGGAGGCGACCTTGACAGTTGGTGAGGAGGTGCCGTTTCAAACTGGCAGCTACACCAACAATAATAGTGGCAATTCTAACTCCAACCCGTTTACCACCATCAATCGCGAAGAGGTCGGAGTGATACTCAAGGTCAAGCCCCAGATCAGCAAGGGTGACGCGGTGCGCCTTGAGATCGAACAGGAGTCCTCCAAGGTTAAAGATGGTGGTACGGTCGGCTTGCAGACCACCACCAAAACTACTATGCAGACCAATGTGATGGTTCAGGACGGCGAATTACTCGTGCTTGGTGGTCTAATCGAGGACACTGGTAAGGGTAGTGCCACCAGGGTGCCGCTATTGGGTGATATTCCCCTGTTGGGACGGCTGTTTCGCTCCACCGCAAAGAGTTCCAAACAACGTGTGACCATGATGTTTATCCGCCCGACTATCTTGCGCAGTCAGGAGGACGCGCGCAGCGTCACCAAGGGACGCTTTGACCACTTGATCACGCGTGATCTGGGTGGAGATAACCCGGGTTATTTGGCCCCTAAGCTAAAGAGCTTTGAGCCCATTGCCAAGGAACTCGATGCGGCTAAATTAGCAACCGCGCCCGAGGCTAGCTCCGAAGACGCTGCCGACGGTGATCTCGATGACCAAACTAAAGACTATAACCAATAGGAAATCACTACCGACGACTGACGCTATGGCCCTCTACCTCAAGCATTTTTGTTTAAAGCGCGAACCTTTCTCGATCGTTCCCGATCCGGGCTTTTTATACCCCAGCATTCAACACCGCCAAGCAATCGCGCATCTAAAGTATGGTCTTGATCGCGAGGGCGGTTTCATCCTCCTCACCGGCGAGGTCGGCACTGGTAAGACCACATTGACCCGGACTCTTCTTAAAAGCCTACCAGCACACATTCGGGTTGCCTACGTGCTAAACAGCAAATTAGAGGTCGGTGACCTGCTCGCGAGTATTTGTCATGAATTGGCGATTGATCTCCCAGCTACCCGCGGCCTCTCGTTTGCCAAGGAGTGCACTGATGCGCTATACCACGACTTGCTGGCGGTCCACGCTGAGGGGAAAAAGACTCTAGTGGTTATTGAAGAGGGACAAAACCTGTCCGCCGATGTACTCGAGACTCTGCGCCTTTTGAGTAATTTGGAAACACATACCGATAAGTTGTTACATATTTTACTCGTCGGTCAGCCCGAATTATTGGAGGCATTGGCTCAGCGTGAGCTGCGACAACTCAACCAGCGAGTGGTGGCGAGGTTCCATTTACTGCCGTTAGAGCGCGACGAGCTAGTCAATTATATCAACTACCGCCTGCATCGAGCCGGCGCTCAGAAAGCAATTTTTGACGCTGATTGTATCGCCGCTCTATTCGGTTTGAGCAAAGGTGTGCCGAGGTTGATCAATCTGGTTTGTCAGCACTCGCTGCTAGCCGCCTACTCGGTTGGTAGCCAGACCGTCTCCGGCAAATTACTCAAGCGCGCTGCTAGTGAGATTTTGGCGCCTTCCAGCGAGTCGCTCAAAGCGACGTGGCGCAGGCGTTTGCTGCTGCCAGTGCTGATGTTATCTGTCGGTCTTGGGCTAGGTTTCGGAATGGCCCGCGGGCCGCTCGACCTAGTTGCTGGGATCGACGCGCTGCTTGCACTTATTGTCGTTGCGCCCTACGAACAATCGCAAACCGGGGAATTAGGCGCTCAACCGAAGGCGGTGCTGGGAGATACCCAGAGTGTTCATCAGACTGTGCATAGTGGTGATCTCCCCCTCGCAGTTGCACAATCGGTGGAATCATCTGTCCGTTTACTAACGAATACAGTACGTGCTGACTCAGAGGTTGAGATTCCCCAGCAGAAGAGTTCCCGGCCGTCGATCGCGGCGCATGGTGGTCTGCCAGAGCTCGTCACGATATTATCCCCGGTTGTCCCCAGTTTCGACGCCGAGACGGCATTGCTCAAGCTATGGTTGTCGCCCAATTCGCGGCCTTCGAGGCGGTCTTTCGCTGCGATTTTAGACGCTAGCGGACTGCGTCTTATCAACCTGCGTAATATCGACCTCGATCTTCTATTAGAGATCAATCGTCCGGGGATTGTAGAATTGCAACGGTCGGCTAGACGCGAAACTTTGGTGGTGCGGCAGGTGACCGAAACGTCCATTAGATTGCAGGGTGCAGAGGGGATTGAAAACATCTCGCGAGAGGATTTTGTAGCTGTTTGGTCGGGCAGCTATCGCCATCTTTGGAAGCCCCCAATGAGCTACGGGGTGCTGCAAGATGGCCTCGAAAATCGCCAGTTGATAGACTGGCTGCAGGCGCGACTAGCGCGCCTCGATGACGGTTACGAGAGGGTGATTACCGGTGGCCGCTACAGCGCCGCAATTCGCAGCAACGTACTGGCGTTTCAGCAGCGTTATCAATTGCGCACCGATGGCATACTCGGGCGCGAGACCACTATGATGATCAATGCTCTGACCGATTCTAGTATTCCGCTGTTGCGCAGTGAGGGTAGTTGATGTCATATATTTTAGATGCATTAAAAAAAGCCGAGCGCGACCGCCTGCGCGAGGAAGTCGATGATATTGACGATTTAAGTGGCAGCGCTTGGGATCCCTATGCGTCATCGGCAGCGACATCCAGATCGTCGTCGCACGCCATGCTCAGTTATGGATTGATGTTAGCGCTGGTGGTGGTGGTACTTTTGGCGATCGGCCTGTATTGGGAGACGCGCAGTGTGGCGGCTCAACTCGAGGTTTTGAATGGTCCACCGGCTGGGCCATACGAGCATAGTGGGGCCGGCGATAGACTGCCCAGTGGGGTCTTTAGCGCAGGCACCACCTCAGCCATGCCAGTGGTCTCGAGTCTTCCGCCGCTGTCGGAAGCGGAGAGCCGAATCGCTTTGTCGGCGGCGCCCGAACTGATTATTTCCGGTAGCCTGTATGTGTCTGAGGGATCGGCGTCGAACAGGATTTTTGTCGGAGCCAATGTCTGGAAAGAGGGCGATACTGTGGATACTGATTGGATCGTCTATCGAATCGGTATAGAGGCTGTCGAGCTGCGTTCGGGCGAGCGTCGAATCATGCTCAAATATCCCTAGCGAGGTTTTTAATTTTGCCGGGATATCGTCCGTCGAGTTGTAGGTGCCGCTAGTCTGAGAATACTTCTAAAAGAGAGTTTTTGCCGCGATCAAAGCGTTTCGCTCGGCGATAGGGAAAGACATCGACCACATAGCCTTGATTGATTTTCTGCTGTAAATTTTGCCAAAATTCGACCTCGTAAAGATCGCTATGAATCTCTTCAAATAAATGCCGCGCCCTCGAATTACCTGAGAAAAATAGCCGGAACTCCTCTGGGAAGACATCGTCGGGTGCCACCGAGTACCAAGTGCCTGCGCGCATTTCGTCGTATTCGTTGCGCGGTTCCGGTATCACCCTGAAGTTGCAGTCGGTAAGGACAGTGATTTCGTCATAATCATAAAATACAACGCGGCCGTGGCGGGTTACGCCAAAATTTTTCAATGGCATATCGCCAGGGAAAATATTCGCCGCTGCCAGCTGCTTGATGCAGTTACCATATTCGTCCATAGCATTACGTATCTCATCTTCGCCGGCCTCGGTGAGAAAGATATTTAACGGCGTCATATAGCGTTCGGTATAAAGGTGTTTGATGAGCAACTGATCGCCGCGGATTTCTATTTGCGACCCGGCGACGGCGCTGAGTTCAGCGAGTAATTCTTTCGAAAAGCGCGCTATTGGAAACATCAAGTTGTTAAATTCCTGGGTATCTGCCATGCGTCCAATGCGATCATGACGCGATACCATGTGGTACTTTTCGCGCACGATATCGTGGGTGACCTCCTTCGGTGGAGCAAATTTATCCTTGATGATCTTGAACACGATGTTGTAGGACGGCAGCATAAACACTGTCATGACCATACCTTTGATACCGGGGGCGATAATAAACTGGTCGTCGGAGTTACGCAGGTGGCCAACTAACTGGCGATAGAATTCAGTTTTGGCGTGCTTGGGGAAGCCTAGGCTGTTATAGATTTCGTAATCGAGCTTTTTTGGCATCAGTTTTTTTAAAAAGTGGGCGTACTGGTAGGGCAGCGGTGCATCGACCATAAAGTGATTGCGGGTAAAGCTGAACACGACGCTCAGTTCGTCGACATCGAATAGCGCCGTGTCGACATACAAATAACCCTGTTCGGTATTTAAGAACACCAACGCCATGGGAAAGCTCTGCTCGCCATCGGTGACGCGGCCGACCATATATGCCGCTTTGCTACGGTAAAATATCGACTCTAAAATATCAAATTTAACTGCCTCTTTAGGTCCGCGCAACTGCGGCACGATCTCTTGTTCAAATACCGCCATAATGCAGTCGAGATCAAGATCAGTGTCTTCACCGGGCAAGGCAAACTCAGATTCCTCGAGAATATTTCGAAAGGTCTGGCGAAAGTCGCTGCCCTGATAGCGCACAAAAATACTGTATTCTGCTACCGGCGCTTCGATGGCCTGTGATGAGCCGACATAGACAAAGTCCTCGGCTATTTTGTCATGGTCGTGAATACTGCTAAAAACTGAGTTAAAAAAGGTCTCGGCAATCTCAAAGTTGGGAAAATTGAACACCAGCTGGGTGTATGCGATCTTCGCCTCGCGCCATAAGTCCAGGGCTGCGAGGTCTTTATTAGTGACCATACCTAAATAATGAACCGTCTGGAAAATTTTGTCGGTGTATAGTTCTAGACGATCGACATTAGCTTTTTGCACTCCGAGCCAATCGGCTTTCTCAAAGCGTGCCTTGGCACTCAGGGTGGCATTCAGATGGTCGGCAAAATAGCTGCGAAAGCCGTTTAGGATTGTTTTCGCCATGCGCCGCGAGGTCGAATTGTGGATCAAGGGTTTTAGGGCCATGAATGATAGATCTCGTCGGCAGTGAACGGTACTTGGGTTATTCGAACAAGCTATGCAGGTCCAGCAGATGTTTTTTTCGTTGTGCCGCAGAACTCGGTACTGCCGATGTCTCCGGCAGTGCTGCTGTTCGCTCGATGGCAAAGCTCTCGCCGGCCAACAGGGCGTCGCAGTAACCTCGATAGACGGCGATAAACGCTGGAAGTGCTTTGGCTTCTTTGGCATTTGCCAGAGTGTACCAACCGCAGTCGCGGGCGGTTAGGTAGACGATCGCATGCGACCAGCTCTGCTCAATCTTCGGGCTGGGTTTATTACACGCCTCAAGATATGCATGGCGCGCCTCGGGCAGGCCGCTGGGCATACCTACTGCGCGGCAGGCCTCGAGCATTTTATGTAATGTGGGTAAGTATTCACTTTCAGCAATTATCTTCTCTGCTGCCCGACAAATAGCGTCTGATGTATAGTTTTGTAATCTACCTAACCACAATTTTTTGGCTAGATTTTCCGAGCGTGTGTTGTCGCCAAAGGCACTGTAATACTGATTATGGTAGTTGACCTGAAACAGCGCAAAAACCTGATTGATCGCGTCGATCAAGTCAGCCTTGGCGGGACCCTCGTCAAGACGCCCAGCTTCGGTCGGACAGCGCTTCGATGATGCTGCGATCTCTGATACGACCCTTTGAATCGGGTTTGAATTTTTTCCCATGACTGGATTCCGCTAGCTGAGTTTGATTATGCCGTGCCCACTGACCTTTTACATACTGAAGAAATTTTGTGCTCCACGAACACTGGGAGGCACCATTTTCCTGCCAATAAAGGACAAATTCAGGGATCAGTTGGCATGCAAATGGACGCTCAATATTTGCCATTTGAAGTACGTCATACACCGATTCTATCGGCTGCCAAGATGACTCAATCGGCTTCGGTAGAGTGTCGCGATCCATCATGCCGGTGTAAAAATGCCACTGTCTCCGAACGTGTTGGACAAACTTGGTGTCCCAGGTGCTCGAGGTATCGCCGCGTTCGCGCCAGTAGAGAATAAATTCGGGAATCGCATCTTCGACAAAGTTCCCATTGATACCGCCCTTTTCAATGAGAATATCTAGCGCATCCGGCGACGGTCGCCACTCGCGAGTTACCGGTAGCTCCGCCCGGCGTCGCTGGTTGCTCGACTCACTCTGTTGCCACTGCCGCCAAACTTCCTTTAAAAATTTCGATTCCCAACTCGGTCTGGGTACGTTTTTATCGCGCCAGTAAGCGACAAACTGCGGCACCTGCTGGAGCGAAAAATCGCGGGTTGCCCCTAGTTGGCAGAGTTGCCTTAGGGCATCTTCACTCGGTTGCCAGTCATTGTTGATCGGCTGTGCTGCCGTTGTATCAATTGGCCAGTTGCCGCGCTGTGGTCGCTGCCGAAGGCGCTCGGTCGCGATTGGCTCGCGGGTCATTGGGGGCGACATCGTGTGCACCACAGGGGCGTTGGTGACTGGTTCATTAAAGGCAAAGTTACAGCTGCTTTGTAACGTCCAGGGTGTGCCGTCGGTCAACAAAATACCTTTTTCCTGCAGGCTGGTTGCGATTCTTTTTAGTTTGTCGACGGACCAAAACGGCGCTAATCGCAATAGCTCCTGACAATCCACCGCAACCCAATCAAATTGGCCGTGGCGCTGGGTTGGCCGATGCCAGAGGCACTCTTGCAGTAGCTGCAGCAGGACGCTCTCTTCGAGGCCGATGGTGGCGGCCAGAGTAGGCGAGATAACGATCGATTTTTCCGGGATCAGTGACATCTGATCACTTTATCAGATGCGCTCTTTATCACAAAGCTCGGCGATACGACTGGCGGTAATTGATCCAAAAATTAATTCAAATAGGTAAAGTCTTGCACTTACTACAGAGACCGATTACTGTACAAAAAAACAGCGATGATGCGTATTCAGACAGCCTCTGCATGTCGCTAGACAGCACCTCGGAATGGGAGCCTCGGCGTGGCAATAAAACAAAAATCGGCCTTTGTATGCAACGACTGTGGTGCCGATTATCGCAAGTGGCAGGGTCAGTGTAGCGAGTGTCAGGAGTGGAACACGCTGAGCGAAATTCGCCTCGGCGCGACCCAGCGCAGTATTTCTAGTCAACGCAAGGGTTTTGCCGGCGCCGCAGATAGTGAAATCGTCCTACTCAGCGACATCGATCTCGATGAGATCCCGCGCATTACCACTGGCACCAGCGAGCTAGATTTGGTGCTCGGCGGCGGTTTGGTACCTGGTTCGTGTATTTTGCTCGGCGGCGAGCCCGGGGCCGGTAAGAGTACGCTGTTGCTACAGACCCTTTGCAAACTGGCGGTATCCCACTCGGCGCTTTACGTTACCGGCGAGGAGTCGCCCCAGCAGATAGCCATGCGTGCCGCGAGACTCGATTTACCCGCCGACAAGTTACAGATTATGGCTGAGACCTCGGTTGAGACCCTGTGTGCGGTCGTCGAGCGTCAGCGACCGGCGATATTGGTGGTCGACTCTATTCAGGTGATGCACCTCGACGACGTCAGTTCCGCGCCGGGCAGTGTGTCGCAGGTGCGCGAGAGCGCATCGAAGTTGGTGCGCTTTGCCAAACAAACGGGCACTGTCCTGATCCTTGTTGGCCATGTCACTAAAGATGGTTCGCTGGCGGGACCAAAAGTACTTGAGCACATGATCGACTGCTCGTTGATGTTGGAGGGTTCTAGCGACAGTCACTTTCGCACCCTACGCAGTCAAAAAAACCGCTTTGGTGCGGTTAATGAACTCGGTGTGTTTGCCATGACTGACCGCGGTTTAAAGGAAGTTGCGAATCCCTCGGCGATCTTTTTGCAGCGCGATAGCGAAGTTTCATCGGGCAGTGTGGTGATGAGTATCTGGGAGGGTACTCGGCCGCTCTTGGTCGAGTTACAGGCGCTGGTCGACGACAGTCATTTAGGTAACCCGCGGCGGGTGACCGTCGGGCTCGATCAAAATCGGTTGTCGATGTTGTTGGCCGTTCTTCATCGCCACGGTGGGATTATGGTCGGCGATCAAGATGTTTTCGTCAATGTTGTAGGCGGCGTCAAAGTGGTGGAGACCAGCGCCGATTTGGCATTGATCTTATCGGTCATCTCGAGTTTTCGCGATCAACCGCTGCCAAGCGACCTAGTAGTGTTTGGCGAGGTGGGCCTGTCCGGAGAGATCCGGCCTGTGGCAAATGGCCAAGAGCGTCTTCGCGAGGCGGCCAAGCACGGCTTCACACGCGCTATAGTGCCCGCTGCTAACGCCCCGAAAAAACCGATTGCCGGGATGCAGGTGACGCTGGTTCGGCGGATTACGGAGGCCCTGGACGCGCTCCTTTAGAACGCGTTAATGCGTGTTTTGACTGCGCCATGTTTGCGCCTATACTGAATTCAGATTGACACCCCGAGGGTTAGACCTTACTATGCCGCCGTTGTTTTGACATCAGGTTCTGAATCCTTGCATGCCACAAAGAGCGAGCGGTTTAGTTAAACGGGAAGTAGGTGCGCTCGGTCAAGTGTGACCGTCAGCTAACCCTACACTGCCCCCGCAACGGTAAATGAGAATGTCTGTTGGTAGTGCCACTGTGCGCGTGCATGGGAAGGTTGATAGACAGGGTGAATTCCCCCTCATGAGTCCGGAGACCGGCCTGTTGTCACGCAGAAAAACCGCGGGGTGTGGTTCTGTACGGACAGGCAGAATTCTGTTTCGCCCGTCCGTCTGGCACCCTGTAAAACTAGTTTATATGCTCGGGTGTGAGCGCAGGACAAATACAATGAAAATTAATCTTAATATCCCCTCCCGCAACAATTTTTTCCATTATCTGGCCGCGTCAGTCTGTCTAATGGCACCACTGGTTACTCAGCCGACGCTGGCCACCGATAGCGAAGAGCTTCAGGAGGTACTGGTCAGTGCCTCGCTTTTGCCGATCGCTAGGTCGCGGTCGGCGAGCGCCGTCACAGTGATAGACCGCGAGCAGTTGAAAAACCGTTTAGCGCTCGACGTTAGCGATTTACTGAGGGATGTGCCCGGTATGTCGGTCAGCCGCAGCGGCGTGATGGGTTCGCAAACGCAGGTGCGTATGCGAGGTGCCGAGGCCAACCATGTGTTGGTGTTGATAGATGGGATCGAGGTTAATGACCCTTCGCTCGGTGATGAGACAAGTTGGGCTAGCTTGAGCGCTGCAGATGTTCAGCGTATCGAAGTACTGCGCGGTCCGCAGAGTGCGCTTTACGGCAGCGACGCGATGGCCGGCGTGGTCAGTATCGAAACCACGGGCGCGGAACAGGGTGCGAGTGCGCAGCTGTTTTCAGAGGCCGGTAGTTTTTCGACCCATAGGTCGGGTCTCGCGGTGGGCCATGCCGAGCGGCGTTATAATATCCGTTTGAACGCTAGTCATTTGGAGACTGGCGGAGACAATATTGCGCGAACTGGGGAAGAAAAGGATGGCTATCGCAACACTACCATTAATTTGACCGGCGCATTGAACTTGAGCCGCCAGCTGAAGCTGTCGCTGACCGCGCGAGATCATCAGAGTCGCAATCAGTTTGATGCCGACGATGACTACGATGGCTTGGTTGAGGATCGCGATCGTTCGACAGATGCCGACAGCACCATACTTGGGGTAGCGTTAAACTACAATTCGGCCGACAACTTGTGGCGCCATCGCCTGGCCCTGTCCGACGTCAATTTTGACAACCACAACTTTAACGCTGGCGTAACAAATGGAACCACTGAGTCGACTAAAACCCGCTACCAATATGTTGGATCGCGCCTCTGGGATAGCCTGCAACAGCAGCTTTCGTTTTTGGCTGAAGCCGAGCGAGAAGACTATCGCCAGGCCGGCGGCTATGCTTTTGGCAGCGATGCCAATACCGTCGTCGAGCGCAAGACTGAGAGCTTTGCTCTAGAGTATCGGGTCGACCCGAGCGAGCACTTGACGCTCGGTATCAGCGGTCGTCACGATGGCAATGAGCGTTTTGACGATGCCAACACCTACCGTTTGGAAGCTCTCTACAGGTTGAGTGAACGGACTCAGATCCGCAGTACTTGGGCGACTGCGATCAAGAGCCCGACTTTTACCGAACTCTATGGCATATTCAGCGGTTTTTCCGGTAATCCGGAACTGCAGCCAGAATCATCGAAAAGCTGGAGTTTGGGTCTCGATCACAGCGCCATGGGCGGCGATCTCAGCGTCTCTCTAAACCTCTACACGACAACGCTCGAGGACGAGATTAAGACAGTTTATGCGCCGGACTTCAGTTCCACAGCGGAAAACTTTACCGGTGAAAGCAAGCGCGATGGTCTCGAAGTATCGTCGCGCATCGCCCTCAATCCAGAGCTGGCGCTGACCGCGGCCTATACCTTTACCGACGCTACTGAGACCGATAGCGCGAACGCAGAGAGTAAGGAGTTACGACGACCCAAGCACACAGCGAGCCTCAATTTGGCGTGGCGAGCGCTGCCGAATTTGTTGATCAACACTAATGCCCAATACAACGGTAGTCAATCCGATCTGTATTTTCCACCCTGGCCAACTCCGATGGAGACAGTGACGATGGAGGCCTACACACTAGTCGCCGTGCACGCCAATTACAGTGCCACTCGGCAATTGGATATCTATCTGAAAGTGGACAACCTATTAGACGAGGATTATGAAGATGTGTTTGGTTACCAGACTCTCGGCTTCGGTGCACGTATTGGTGCTCGCTACAGTTTTTGATGGGGTAGCGGTTGACCCTTTAGCTGCTGATGTCCTTGCTTGCGAGGCAATTGCGATCAGATGGAGCTAGTCGGCGACAATCACCAGCGTTTGCTGCTGTCTTGGAGCAGCGGCAAGGACAGCTGTTGGGCGTTACATCAGCTGTTGCAAGATTCAGGCGTTCGGGTGGTTGGCCTGCTCACTACCTTTAATAGTCACTTTCAGCGCTCCGCAATTCATGGTGTACGTATGGAGTTGCTGCGCTTGCAGGCAAAGGCAATAGGACTGCCGCTCATCGAAGTGGGGCTGCCGTGGCCGTGCGATAACCGTCAGTACGAGCACCTTATGGCGGATGCGCTCGCATCCGCACGACGGCAGCTGCAGATTCAGACGGTGGCTTTTGGCGATCTCTATCTGGAAGACATTCGCCTCTACCGCGAACGCCAGATGGCGGACACGGGTCTCGCCTTGGACTTTCCCCTTTGGCAGTTACCGACTGGCCTTTTGGCGCAGCAGATGCTCGACGGCGGCCTGCGTGCTAAGGTAACCTGCATAGACCCAAAGTTCGTTCCCAGAGAACTGGCGGGAAGCGAATACGACCGCGGTTTTTTGCGAGCGTTGCCGGAGACTGTCGATCCCTGTGGTGAAAACGGTGAATTCCACACCTTTGTTTATGATGCGCCAATGTTTGCTGCGCCGCTCTCTATCAGCGCCGGAGAAACAGTCCAGCGGGACGGTTTTGTATACACTGACTTTTTATCTGAGGAGGATCTATGCGGATAGTCTCTTTGTTGCCTAGCGCCACCGAATTAATCTGTGGATTGGGGTTGCGAGATCAGTTGGTGGGGGTGTCTCACGAGTGCGATTATCCCGACTCTGTTGTTGGTTTACCGACGCTGACGAGCTCGCGAATCCCTCCCGGCCTTTCGAGTGGCGAGATCGATAAGTTAGTCAGTCAGCAATTGCAAGATGACCAGGCGTTGTACGATTTGGATGTGCCGAGGCTTATTGAACTGGCGCCGGATTTGATTGTTACTCAGGCGTTGTGTGACGTTTGTGCGGTGTCGGGTAACGATGTTGCCCGCGCGCTGGGTAGCCTTCCGGGAAATCCACAGCTGGTCAATTTAGAACCCATCTGTCTCGATGATGTGTTGGAGACCGCAACTATTGTCGCGACGGCGGCCGGCGTGCCCAAACTGGGGAGAGACTATGTTGATCACCTCAGTGGTCGCATCGCACAGGTGGCGAATAGAAGCGCTGCGTTGACCCCTTGTGAGCGACCGCGAGTGGCGTTGTTGGATTGGTTGGAGCCCCTGTTCGACGGTGGTCACTGGAGTCCCGAAATTATTTCCTTGGCTGGCGGTCTAGCCTGTTTTGGCGAGCGTCGGCAACCCTCGCAACGGCGTTCTTGGCAGGCGCTAATCGATGCAGCTCCCGAGGTTATTATCATCGCGCTGTGCGGTTTTAATGTGGCCCGCTCGATGCAAGACGTCGACCAGTTCATGGCGTCACCGGGTTTTTCGCAGTTGCAGAGTAACTCCGCAACTGAGGTTTATTTGGTGGACGGCAACGCCTATTTTAGCCGCCCCGGCCCGCGCTTGGTGGACGCCCTTGAAATGAGTGCTAGTACCCTCCACCCGGACATCCATGGGCTGCCGATCGGCATACCTCGGGCGCTCAAAATCAATCCCTGAAACCAATAGCTTGGAGTAGCACGCAAATGGTAGACGACAGTAAAAAGCAGCAATCGCACCAGCGCAAAATGGAAAAACTTAAAGACAGTGTTGATGCGACGATGGCCTCTGCCGATGTCGAGCGCGGCGTATCGATCCTGCTGACCGGCAACGGCAAGGGTAAGTCGAGTTCGGCCTTTGGTATGGTGATGCGCGCGCTCGGCTATGATCTTCGCGTTGGCGTTGTGCAATTTATTAAGGGACAACAGTTGTCGGGTGAGGAGTTGTACGTACGCGACAAATGCCCCGAGGTCAGCTTCTATCAGATGGGTACCGGTTTTACCTGGGATACTCAAGACCGCTCTGGCGATATAGAAGCGGCCGTCAGGACCTGGGAGGTGGCTGCCAAGATGCTATGTGATCCGAGCTATCACTTGGTTGTCCTCGACGAGTTGACCTACATGCTCAGTTTCAAATACCTCGATCAGGCGATGATCATGGCGGCGTTGGGTAATCGACCAGAGAATCAAAGCGTGGTCGTAACTGGCCGCGGTGGCGGCAGTGCGCTGATCGAGTGGGCCGATACCGTGTCTGAGTTAAAGGAAGTCAAACACGCTTATAACTCCGGTATCATGGCGCGACGTGGCGTCGACTTTTGATCACATTAAGCATTCAACGAAGCACTTAAGATGCGCTATGTCGCGCCACCTGTGCTGATCGCTGCGCTGCTGTGGGGATTGCTTGTGGTGGTGTGCCTCGCATTGACCCTTGGCACCGTTGAGCTTTCTGTTGGCGATCTGTGGCGCATACTGATCGGGCAGGCGAAAGGTCCCCAAGCCGACAATTTGCGCACCATAGTCTTTGATATCCGTATGCCGCGCATACTTTTGGCACTGTGCATCGGCGGCATACTCGCTCTGAGCGGCGCGGTGATGCAGGGCTTGTTCCGTAACCCGCTCGCAGACCCCTCATTAATTGGTGTGTCTAGCGGTGCCTCAGTGGGCGCCAGTATCGCCATCGTGTTTACGGGAGGTCTGGTGCAGGTAAACGCTTGGATGGGTTTGTCGGTCGTTGCCCTCGGTGCCTTTGCCGGCGGACTGCTGGCCACAGTGTTGGTCTACCGCTTGGCGACGTCTGAATTTGGCACCTCGGTTACCACGATGCTTTTGGCCGGAATTGCTATCGGGGCGATTGCCGGAGCACTTAATGGGTTACTCAGTTATTTCTCCAATGACAGTCTTCTCCGACAGATCAGCATCTGGCAAATGGGAAATCTGAGTACCGCAAGTTGGAGTCGACTGCTGCCGGTGGCGGTGACAATGTGCGTGCTTTTAGTGGTGCTACCACGTGTGGGTCTGGCGCTCAATGCCCTGTTGCTCGGCGAATCCGAAGCGCGGCATTTGGGCATCAATGTGCAACGCATTAAGCGGCAGTTGATTGTCTCCACTGCTCTGGGAATCGGCATAGCGGTAGCAGTCGCCGGGTTGATTGGGTTTGTCGGTTTGGTTGTGCCCCACTTAATTCGACTATTGATTGGCCCTGATCATCGCTGGCTGCTGCCGGCATCGGCGCTGGGTGGGGCGGTGTTACTGATTGTTGCGGATACCTTGGCACGCGTGGTTGCCTCGCCCGCAGAATTGCCCATTGGCATACTCACCGCTCTGATCGGTGCGCCATTATTTATTGGCTTACTGATTCGGCAGCGCAGGGAGTTGCAGTTGTGGTAATTGCCGCCGACCATCTCAGCCTGCGTGTATCGGGATTTGATTTGCTTCGCGATCTGAGCTTTGTCGCGAATTCGGCAGAGATCACCGTGGTGGTAGGGCCCAACGGCGCCGGCAAGTCGAGTTTGTTAAAAGTGCTCATTGGCGATCTTGTGCAGACCTCGGGCGAGGTGATATTAAACCGCCGAGCGCTTACCTCTTGGGCCGTCGGTGACAAAGCGAAGATCCTTGCTGCACTACCCCAGCACAGCGTGTTAAATTTTCCATTTACCGCCGCCGAAGTCGTCCATCTAGGGCGAATACCCCACCATACGGGCATCGAGCGCGACGCGCAGATCGTCGATGAGGTACTTGCCAGAGTCGATGCCAAGTATTTACAGAAGCGTTTTTATACCCAGATGTCTGGTGGTGAACGCCAGCGTGTGCAATTAGCTCGGGTATTGGCGCAAATTTGGGAACCATCGTGCCTCGGAGAGCGATTTTTGATCCTCGATGAGCCCACCTCAGCTTTTGATTTGGCGCATCAACAGTTGACCTTGGCGTTGGTGCGCGAACTGGCGGACAGTGGTATCGGCGTGATTATGGTGCTGCATGACCTCAACTTAGCGGCGCGCTGTGCCGACAAAATACTAGTGTTGGATGGGGGTAAAATAGCCGCGCAGGGTGCGCCCAACGAGGTGTTGACTGCAGCGGTGATTGATCAAGTCTTTGGCGTCGATGTCGAGATAGGTGAACACCCCATCACCCATCAATTAATGGTTATCAGTTGATGGGTATTTTTGCGACATTGCTATTGCTATTGCTATTGCACTGCTCGGTCGTTGCGGGGGAGACTGAGCCCTCGGCACTCGCGGTCAGCGACGACATGGGCGTCCATGTCGCTCTGGCGGAGCCGGCCGAGCGGATTATCAGTCTCTCTCCGAATCTAACCGAGATGCTGTTTCACCTCGGAGCTGGTTATAAAATCGTCGGGGTGGACGAGTATAGTGTATACCCTCTCGCCGCGAAAAATATACCTCGGGTGAATAATCATGCGGCGGCTAATTTTGAGTTGATCCTATCGCTGCAGCCCGACTTGGTGGTGGCTTGGCAGTCGGGCAATGGCATACAAATGATTAGCCGCCTGCGTGAGTTGGGGCTGACAGTCTTCGCAGTGGAAACACAGAAAATCTCTGAGATCCCCCCACTTTACCGGCGACTTGGGGAACTCCTTGGTATCCCTGCGCATGCTGAGGTGTTAGCTAGCGAATTTAGTGACCGTGTGAGCACTCTATCGCAGACCTATCGAGATCTTCAACCGGTGGATGTTTTCTATCAAATATGGAGCGATCCATTGATGACCTTAAACGGCGAGCACTTAGTTAGCGATGTAATCACACTGTGTGGCGGTCGAAACGTTTTTCGCGATGCCTTACCTATAGCTCCGTCAGTGGGTATCGAGGGCGTCATAGCTGCTGATCCCGAGGTAATTATAAGCAGTGGGGAATTAGCTGATCTTGATCGCTGGCGCACTCAGTGGCTGCAGTGGTCAGGGATTAGTGCGGTTGCCAATCGGCATCTTTATTTGGTGCCGCCGGACCTGATGCAGCGGCAGTCGCCAAGATTGTTAGAGGGTGTGGAATACCTATGTGACCATCTACAGAATGCGAGGGCATCGGAGATCATCGGGGTATCACCATAAATACCCCGTTTTCAGCCATGGTTTTTAAAAAAACAATTGTTTTTATTATAAGTCATACCCCCTTTCATTATGTTCTACTAGGTCGAGGCCGTTGGTTTCTTCCTCTGCATCGATGCGCAGGCCTACCATAGCATCGACAAATTTCAACAGTAGCCAGGTGACAATCGCAGTATAAACAAACGTCGAGACTATACCGACGACCTGCACACCGACCTGTGATGCCATATCCATACCCTCAGCATACCCCTGGCCGCTGAACAGACCGAGTTGATCGGAGGCAAAAATACCGGCAAAAAATGTACCCAAAATGCCGCCGACACCGTGCACTGGAAAAACGTCGAGCGAGTCGTCGATTTTGAAGCGTTGCTTGATCGCCTGTGTCGCGTAATAACACACTACGCCGGCGCTCAGGCCTATGATCAGTGCGCCGCCGGGGCCGACAAAACCGGAAGCTGGCGTGATTGTGCCGAGGCCGGCGACCATGCCGGTGACGGCACCGAGTACCGAGGGCTTGCCGTACTTGACCGACTCCATCATCATCCAAGCTATCGCACCCGCCGAGGCTGAGATGTGTGTGACTAGCATCGCCATGCCGGCATCGCCGTTGGCAGCCAGAGCCGAGCCGGCATTAAAACCAAACCAACCGACCCACAGCATGCCTGCGCCAGTCACCGTCATGGTCAGATTGTGCGGCGGCATCGCCTGATTGGGAAAGCCGCGGCGATTGCCGACCACCAGCGCCGACACCAGTGCGGCAACACCTGCAGTTATGTGCACCACGGTGCCACCGGCAAAATCCAATAAACCCATGTCTGCCAACCAACCGCCGCCCCACACCCAGTGTGTGACAGGTGCATAAACGGCTAGCAGCCACAGCGCGCTAAACAGCATCATGGCGCCAAAGCGCATGCGCTCGGCAA
>JAPKCN010000187.1 GCA_028822945.1 Porticoccaceae bacterium
CAGGGGATCAGCAATCGATAGATTCGATGGTGCAACGAGCGTCTATTATCCTCACAACGGTGGGTCCTTATCAACTCTATGGCAGTGAATTGCTTGCTGCCTGTGCATCTGCAGGCACTGACTATGTCGACCTCTGTGGAGAGTCGGCGTGGATGCACCAGATGATTAATAAACACACGCAGGCCGCGGTGGAAAGTGGAGCGCGGATCATATTTTCTTGTGGATTTGACTCAGTGCCTTTCGATATGGGTGTGTTTTTCTTACAGCAGACCGCAATTGCTCGAATGGCTAAAACCGTGTCCAGAGTCAAAGGGCGTGTGCGCCAAATGAAAGGCTCGTTTTCAGGAGGAACCCAAGCGAGTTTTAGTGCCACAATGGCAGCAGCAGGAAAAGATTCTTCGATAATAGACATATTAAAAAATCCATTTGCGCTGTGCAATAATTTCACCGGACCAGAGCAACCATTGGGTAATAAACCATTTTTCGACGAAGCACTACAATCGTGGGTAGCGCCTTTTATAATGGCGAGCATCAACACAAAAAATATTCATCGCTCAAATTTTTTATTAGGCCACCAGTACGGTTCAAGTTTCGTCTACGATGAGATGTTGGTGACGGGCCCGGGTGAAGAAGGTGAAGAGGTCGCTAAAGCGGTGGCTTCCGGCAACCCACTAGGCGATAAAAAACTGCAACCGGGCGATGGACCCACTCAGGAAGAGCGAGAAAATGGTGGTTTTGACATCCTCATGATTGGCGAGGCTGACGATGGACGAGAGGTTCGAATTAGCGTCACCGGCGACCGCGATCCGGGCTACGGATCAACCAGCAAAATGATTGCCGAAAGTGCGGTATGTTTGATGCGCAACGCCGACATCGTTGAGGGCGGGATCTGGACGCCGGCACCGGCAATGGGCTCTCTGTTGATTAGACGGCTTAGCGACTTTGCGGGGCTTACATTTACAGATGAAACCGTCGATAGCTAAGCATAAAAGCAAAGGTCTATTCGTTTAATTCATGTAAAGCCTGAGATTCCTGTCTCGAACTCCGGTCTGCGGTTGCTCAGTGAGATGGTGACCTGAGCGGCGTCTTGACGTTTCATAAAAAAGTCTCTAGCTGTCATCAGCTCAAACTATGCAACGAGTACTTAAGAAGTTTAATAACCAGCCTTGTGCTTTCTCGGAGCTCACTGGATGCTTTTTAGCAGTAGTGCTCTATTTTCGGTGGCCTCGTTCGACACGACTTGAGGTCTAGAGGGGTCGTATAAAAAGTTTATCGAACAATTGACTACCGTGGTCATCCTACCGCTCGTAAATCCAGTGTCGGTGGATGGCAGCGTTTGCAATCTCACGCCGTTGGAACTGCTCTCGGTTGGGCATGCGCATATAAAGGCTTTTCTCGATCGTTTGGCCGGCACAAAACTTCAATAGCGGCAATGGGTAAGAATATCCCTTTACAGTACGATCACCGGTGTTAACCTATTGCCGATCATAGGTAATGTCACGGACGGTGCCCGCGAGTATTTGGCAGTCTTCTCGCACTTCGTTTACACGTTTTGTAAGGGCGCATCGAATTGGCGCGGGCGCAAATAGCAGCTATTACTTGGGATGCATAAATGCCTGCCGATACGGCTGGCATAATTCGCGGTATCTTAGTGCCAATTTGTATCTCAAGCCGGCGTTGCGTATGCATTGTATTCGTCTAAATGTGACCGATCGTGATTATGCAACGCATACTGGCTCTAAAAAATTTAGCGATTAACGTTACTTTCCTAAAATACTCCGCACTCTTGCTGTTAACGTTGACTTTAATTATTAGGTGTTTGCTCATTTAAAAGACCATGCGCAAGTTTAAATCATCAACTGGTTTCAGGGTTTTGTGAGCGATTCCAGTTAATACATTGATTTAAGGTGACGCCACTGCCGCCAAAGATGTCTAGCGCACTACCAATAGTCAGGTCGATCTTAGCAGTGGAGAGTGCGCTTACTCGCTGCAAGTCGGCAAGGTTTTGGGCACCGCCTGCGTAGGTCGTCGGGATGGAGCAGTTTTCACCCAAAAAGCTGATTAATTCGTTGTCCATACCAGCTTGTAAACCCTCGACATCGGCGGCGTGAACCAGAAATTCATCGCAGTGAGTTTGCAACTCGCGCAAGTTTTTAGCATTGACTTCTAGTTGAGTTAAAGTTTGCCAGCGATTGCTTGCGATAGTCCAGCTATGCGCAGTTCGTTTACAGCTTAAATCCAATACAAGATGCTCTCGTCCAACAACTTCTTTACAGCGCTCTAGTCGCGACCAAGAGAACCTCCCATCGACAAATAAGTAAGAGGTGACGATGACATGAGAGGCTCCCGCGCGCAAGAAAGTCGAAGCGTTTTCGGCAGTAACACCACCGCCGTATTGGAGTCCCTGAGGGAAGGCGCTGAGAGCGCTCAGTATCTGCTCACGATTACCCTCGCCGAGAGAAATAATATGGCCGCCGCGCAGGTTGTGAGCGCGATAGAGCGATGCAAAATATGCTGCATCGTAATCGCTGACATGATTGATCGCGACGTCGTCACCGTCGAGGCTGCTGCCGACTATCTGTTTGACATATCCCCTATGCAAGTCGATACAAGGTCTAAAGATCGTCAAGACATCCTCCACGCCGCTGTGGCCGAATCGCTAAGATTTATATTATAGCTAAACTAGCAGCGTCACAGTGACCTCAAATGTCGTGCCCGTGATGATTTTTTGAGAACGCGCTTCGGCGCATTTACAAGCTGGCGTAGTTACCGCGGTAATAGAGTAATGGTGCGGTTTCGCGATCTTCAAAGGCGACGACGCGGCCGACCAAAATGACATGGTCACCACCATCATATTGATATTCTGCAACGCACTGAAAACACGCGCTGTAATCTGGTAGAAGAGGTAGATTGGCAACACCACTAGTACAGTGCAGGCCATTAAATTGATCGCCATCGCGTGTTGCAAACCGGTTGGATAGCGCCTCCTGTTCAGCGCTGAGAACATGCACTGCATAGTGGTCGCTTTTTACAAAATCTCCGTAGCAACTGGCGTCTCTGGCGACGCTCCAAAGAATTAAGGCGGGGTCCAGTGACACCGAATTAAAACTATTAACGGTCATGCCAATTTTTTCTCCGTCGGAGTTCAATGCTGTAATTATAGTTACGCCGGTCGAAAAGGCACCGAGAGCATTGCGAAAAGGCCGTTTTTCGAACGGAGCAGTAGCGAAATTGTTCGTCGAGTCGATCGGCATATGGCGGGTTCGTGTTATTTGTGAATACTGGCGGAGCACATCATGATTTTTTTTGCTGATACTTGCAACTATTATTTAATGGTGGTTTCTGATTGGCCTTTTGGCTGTCAAAGCAGCACTCGATGCATCTGCACACCCATCAAGCGCAGCATTTTTGAAGCTACTCGATGGCGCTACCGTGGGGCTTTAAATCGGCAAACTCGGCGGCGCGCTTTTCGCTCGCGGCGCGCATTGCCTCGGTCATATCTTCTGGTTGCGACATGCCAGCTTGCCAGGTAGCGAAGTAGTTTAAGCTATCGGCAATACTGTGATCGCAGTTATAGTTAAGCATGATTTTGGTGCCACTGACGGCTAGTGGTGAATGCTGGGCAATCTCTTTTGCCAGCTTGCGAACGGCGTTCATGAGTTCATGTGCACTCGCACGCCCGATTGACGAATCCACAGGAAACCGCTTCGGAGGCCCTCATTGGACGGCTGCAGAAGGCTATTTCGCGCGCCAATCCAGATGGCATAACGGACTGCAATCGCTGTAATGTGCCTAAATCAGCAGTAATGCCGAGTTCGGTTTCCTTGATAGTGAAAAACGCATCATCACAGCAAAAA
>JAPKCN010000188.1 GCA_028822945.1 Porticoccaceae bacterium
GTTTAAATAATATGTCGTTGAAAATTTTTTCAAGTCTACTCGGCGCAGGAGAATCATGTGAAAGATGCACTAGCTAAGTCCATATATCTAAGTGACTACCAAGTTTCAAATTTTTTGATCGACAGCACTGAGTTGATCTTTGATTTAGGGGATGAGTTGACTGTAGTGCGCGCAAAAATGGCTGTCAGGCGAAACGAGCTCTGTCAACGCTCCACGAATCAGACGTTAACACTAGATGGTGGTGTCGAGCTACAGCTACAGAGTATCTATGTCGATGGCCGATTGCTTAAAAATGGCGATTATGATCGCGATGGCGAGACATTGTCGATCTTCAATCTTCCCGATCGAGCGTTATTGGAAACTGAGGTATATATCCAACCGCAGCTCAATACGGCGCTCAATGGGCTTTATCAATCGCGTGGAATGTTTTGTAGTCAGTGCGAAGCTCAAGGGTTTAGGCAGATCACTTTTTACCTCGACCGCCCAGATATTATGTCCGAATTCACCACCCAAATCTTCGCCGACGCTGAGCGCTACCCAGTGTTATTGTCGAATGGCAATCCAACTGCCCGCGAAACTTTGAGTGATGGTCGCCACATGGTGAAATGGCATGATCCATTTGTGAAGCCGGCGTATTTATTTGCTCTTGTGGCGGGGTCTCTTAGTGTAATTGAGGATAGGTTTGTGACTTGTAGCGGGCGCTCCATTGCCTTGCAAATATTTGTCGAGGACAAGGATACAGATAAATGTGCGCATGCTATGACATCGCTCAAAAAATCAATGCGCTGGGATGAGCAGGTTTATGGTCGGGAGTACGATCTCGATATTTTTATGATCGTTGCAGTCGACGATTTTAATATGGGAGCGATGGAGAACAAGGGCCTCAATATTTTCAACACATCCGCGGTACTCGCCAACCCTGCTACCACCACTGATGCGTCCTTTCAAAATGTCGAAGCGATTGTCGCGCACGAGTATTTTCACAATTGGTCGGGCAATCGCGTGACCTGCCGGGATTGGTTTCAACTAAGCTTAAAAGAGGGTTTTACGGTATTTCGCGATGCGCAATTTTCAGCTGATATGAATTCGTCGACGGTCAAGCGGATTCAAGATGTGTCATTTTTGCGCACCCATCAGTTTGCCGAGGACGGCGGGCCAATGTCCCACCCAGTTCAGCCAGACTCGTATATGGAGATCAATAATTTTTACACGGTCACAATTTATGAGAAGGGTGCGGAGATTGTTGGTATGTTGCAAAGTATGTTGGGTGCGGTGACGTTTCGTGAGGCTACCGATCTATATTTCCAGCGTCACGATGGTCAAGCAGTAACTATTGAGGAATTCGTGGTTGCGATGGAAGACGCCAGCGGCAGAGATCTCGCCCAGTTTAGGCTCTGGTATAAACAGTCCGGGACGCCTCGCCTAGACGTCACATCGAGCTATTCCGACGAGCGCCGAGAACTAACCCTCAAATTCCAACAAAGTTGTCCTGATACGCCGGGTCAAACCAGTAAAGCGCCATTTCAAATTCCCGTTAAACTCGGCTTGTTGGCGTCCGACGGCACCGATGTGGAGCTGAATGGTGCAGGTGATAAAGAGGTAGTCATCGAGGTTACCGAGTCACAGCAACAGGTGGTGATCGAAAATGTTAGCGCCGATGTCGTGCCGTCATTGTTACGTGGCTTTTCTGCCCCGGTCAAACTTCACTACCCTTATTCTAGCGCACAACTCGCTCGCTTGATGACGAACGATAGCGATGGATTTAATCGTTGGGATGCAGGTCAGCAGTTAGCTTTAAATATCCTGCAACAACAGGCATTTAATAGCCAGTGGGACTTGGCTCTCGAGCTCGACGGTACTCTGGTAGAGGCTTACCAGGGGTTACTTGCAGACAGTGGTGATCTGGATGCTGCGATGATTGCCTTGATGTTGCAACTGCCGAGCGAGGCGCTCCTGCACGAGACCGCTACCGATGTCAATCCAGTTTCTATGCACGATGGGCGACAGTTCGTCAGGTCAGCCTTAGCGGGAATATTACAAGAGTCGCTAGAAGAACTCTATGAGCGGCACAACCGCCGCCAGAACTATAGCCCAGATGCGCAACAGATAGGTGGTCGCAGTTTGAAGAATGCCGCGCTCGACTATTTAATGCTGACGGATGTAGGCGTTCAATTGGCATGGCGTCAATTTCAAAGTGCCGACAACATGACCGATCAATCGTCGGCACTGCGTGCTCTAGTCAATTGCCCAACGGCTGGAGACTTCGCGGTACAGGCCCTAGAGTCATTTGAAGCGCAATGGCGGAACGAGACTTTGGTAATTAATCTTTGGCTTCAGATACAGGCAACTAACCCGCAATTAGGCGGTTTGGCGCGGGTGGAAAAATTACTTGAGCACGAACATTTCAGTATTAAAAACCCCAATAAGGTACGTAGTTTGATTGGTGCTTACTGCCAAGGCAACTTGATCAATTTCCATGCGCCTAGTGGCGAAGGTTATGCGTTCTTAGCGCGGCATATCAGTATTTTAAATGGGATTAACCCGCAAATTGCGGCGCGGCTAGTAACGCCGCTGACACGCTGGCGCAAGTACGCTGAACCGCATGCTGGCGGGATGCGCCAAGCCCTTCAGCAGGTAGCCGATCACACTGGGCTCGCCAAAGATATTCAGGAAATTGTTACTAAGTCACTGTAGCTAGAGTTCGCCGCTTACTCAGTTGGGCTTGCCGCCGCTCGGAATGCGTATGGTGTCGACAAGGGCCTGAACATTGGCCGGCGGTGGCTGGGTGAAGCGACTGATGCCTATTGCAATAGCGAAATTCAACAGCATGCCTAGGGCACCGATACCTTCGGGCGACACGCCCCAAAGCCAATACTCCGCGCTATTCAGTTGCGGCATCGCGAATTTAAAGTAAACGATATAGCTGAAAGTAAAGATGAGTCCCGATAACATGCCTGCAATGGCGCCCTCGCGGTTGACGGACTTGGAAAAAATACCCAGTAAAAGTGCAGGAAATAGCGACGCTGCCGCTAACCCAAAGGCAAAGGCAACTACCTGAGCGACAAATGCCGGTGGATAGATGCCGAAGAGTCCGGCAACGCACACGGCAATTGCGGCGGCTATTCTGGCAAACAACAGCTCCTGACGCTCGGTTATCTGTGGCATGAGTGTCTGCTTCAACAAATCGTGGGATATAGCGCTAGATATAACTAACAGCAAGCCTGCTGCGGTCGATAACGCAGCAGCTACGCCACCGGCAGCCACCAGTGCTATCACCCATCCGGGTAGTCCAGCAATTTCAGGGTTTGCGAGGACGATAATGTCGCGATCGATATATACCTCATTGTCGCTGTCACTAGGCGAATTACTTAGTAGGCGCTCGCCGAAGTCACCTCGAGCTCCAGTGAATACTGGTTTTGCAGGTGCTAAGGCATTGCCAGCACCATATTGCATGCGGCCGTCGGCATTCTTGTCTTGCCATGCAACTAATCCGGTATCCTCCCACTGACTAAACCAACTCGGCGCCTCGGTGTAGGGGGTATTGTGTACCGTGTCGACTAGATTAAGTCGTGCAAAAGCGGCAACGGCGGGTGCGGTTGTATATAGTATGGCAATAAAAACCAGTGCATAGCCTGCTGAAAGACGGGCATCAGAGACTTTTGGTACAGTAAAAAAGCGGACAAGTACATGCGGCAAACCGGCGGTTCCAAACATTAGGGCAGCGGTAATAGCGAATATATCAATCGTTGACTTAGAGCCTTCAGTATAGCGATCAAAGCCAAGATCTGTGAGCACGCCGTCGAGTTTTTGTAATACCGATTGCTGCGATCCATCATTTACCTCTGCGCCAAAACC
>JAPKCN010000189.1 GCA_028822945.1 Porticoccaceae bacterium
CTGCCGCCTCGATGATGCTTGATTAATCAGTAGTGTTACCTCGACCTCGACCTCGCTACAGCGAAGCACTCAATCCTTTGTATGATTTACCATGTACAAAAAATCTTCGGTATCCATATAACCGATATAACTGGTTCTGAACTATTCCCCACTAACCTCTTGTTGTTGCAGTTCAGATCGCTTTTAGTAGCCGCGAAACATCTATGCGCCCCGAACTTGAGCCATGCCGGGTCGAACGCAATTGTTTGGTCGCCGAAAATAGTCTGGCCCATTAATAGTAGTACCTAACGAATTTGTCTCGGTTATACCCCAACCAGTACTTGGTATGGTATTGGCAAAAGCGCTGTCGAAGTCGGCGACCTGCTCGGCGGACCGCGCTGCACCGCCACCGCCGATCATTGCAAGGCTTGGTAGTGCGATTCGGGCGGGACGAAGCACTGCACCATGGGCGTCGCCAGAAACTCAATCTTTTGGCTAAGCACCGCCAAATGACTTGAAACTACCCCTTTGGGCTTTCGGTAGATCCCGAGGTGCAGAGCATCAACGCATCGTCGCGTGAGGCAATCTCGCAGTTTGGCATAGATTGGATTTGGTAGCTGTCGAGTAGTGCATCCCAAAGCCGTGTCGGCGCTGCACAGTGCGCCGCGCACGAGCAGTTGAGCGCAATCCGATCTAGTATCTGCGACACTGTTCATGCGCTGGTAGCCCGCGACCAAAAGTTTGGCACTGCTATGTGTCAGTACGTAATAAAATTCGTCGCTAAGCCAAAGTGAATTCATAGCGACGGCGATGGCACCGATCGAGGTGATCGCTTAAAAAGCAATAATCCAATCTGGATAATTGGGTATCCAAATTGCCACCCGGTCAACTTTGGTTATTGCATAGCGGTCACTCAGTGCAGCCCCTAGAGCGATGGAGCTCAACCATACCTGTCGAAAGCTTAAGCGCGTTTGTTTAAAGACTAAAAATGCCGCCTCGCTGAGGTTCTCTTGATATGACTCGCGCAGACTTTGTGGCGTGTGTTGGAACACTCGCCGGCGGCTGCCATAAACATCCTCGACGCCGATTTTATGCCGCATATCCGGAGTACATAGCTTTGCCAACAATTGATCTCGTTTAATGTCTAACTGAAGCGTGGTGGGCAGTAATAGTCTGACCAAAGTAAGCAGCATGAGCGGTTCCTAAAACATGACTTGTTTATTGTGCCCATGAGTGTGCCCGCATATATTGGCGCTATATCCGCACAATTGGCAACAAAACCTTTAATTGAGAAGGATCTCAGAGCGTTGCCAAGAACCAAAATGGCTACTGCTGTGCAGGGGTCACTGACATAAACAACGGTCAAAAGCACTGTGATCAGTACGCTAGCACTAATCATCTGCATGATTCCATCCACTTTGATGACCGCAACATCGATGACGACTATAGAATTGCAAATAATTTCCGCCGCATCGTGAAACAAAAATGAGTCCCATTGAAGATGCTCTATCCGTCAGTTGATCGGTTTTGGGCGCTGCCGAAACAGAGTTTCTGGAGCCATGCCAAAGCTTATTTAAAAGTCACAAGACTTTTTTGGGGCGCGGACTAAATTATTTAAAAGTAACCACATTGCGATCTTTATGACTTAGCGAATACAGATTTGACAAGGCGTTTTTTGAACTGGCTAGCCAGGGTAAATGTACCTTTCCATATGTATCCTTAAGCGAGCATCCCGGAATGCAAATGATAATGCTTCTTGGTTGACATTTGAAATGCGAATGATTATCATCCGTCACATTAAAGTAATTAGAAATTCAGTTCCTCGGCGAGCTGGAATTACTTTGGCTAACACACGATTGCTTGCAATGCCCATCAGTACCTAGAATTACTGCTTAAGATTAGTAAATTGGATGATGCGGAAAATTTGTGCGATTTTAATTTAACTCTGTTAAGCATAGGCTCGAAAATGAAATTAGACTTTAAACTAAATCAATTACTCTTGGTTGCGGCAGTTGTTGCCTTGGCTGGTTGTGGTGGTGGCTCCAACACAGCGCCGGATAGCGACAACGATGGTGTCGCTGACAGCATCGATGCATTTCCAAATAATGCCGCGGAATCGGTCGACTCCGATGGCGATGGTGTGGGTGACAACGCAGATGTATTCCCTAATGATGCGGCGGAGACTACCGATGCAGATAGTGATCAAGTAGGCGATAACGGCGATAATTGTCCCGCTGTCAGCAATGCTGACCAGGTCGACGCCGATACCGATGGTACCGGAGACGCTTGTGATGCTGATCAGGACGGTGATACTTTGCTGAACGATGTCGACAACTGCCCGCTTAATAACAACCTAGACCAAGCTGACGCCGACGTAAACGGTAAGGGCGATGCTTGTGACGCGATGCCGACGACTTATGCTTACACCAATACTTATTTCTCGGCAGATGCTAGCAATTCGGTCAGTTACACTGGTCAAACGGCTCGTCAGATTCTGATTGCAGATATGGCTTATTTTATGGAAAAGAAATTGACAGACGACGCGGCTAATACCGTGGCGTCGGTTACTACTAGTTTGGACTTTTTCATTAAAGGCACTGATGCCAATGTGACCGATACCTTGATCGGCTCTTATATCAAAGACGCTGCTAATGTTTCTTTGAAAAGTGCTGGAACTTACGGCGATATATCGTCCGGAAAGAATTTAAATGGGAAAATTGCCGGAGGCAATGGCAACGGCGGTGGAGAGACCTCGAAGTTAATTGGCGGTGAGTTCTTTGGCTGGAGCGATGGAAGCGCCGCGCTGCCGATTGATCTGGTTAATATGTGGATTGCGAAGCAAAGCGCTCTAGCTTCTGATGGAGTCGCAATTCAGGTTACCGATGCCACAGGCGCAACTTCATCGGCGAATGTTAACACCGACCAACACGGAAGAAATTATAGGCAGTTAATGCAGAAGTTTTTGATGGGGGCTGTAAATTTTTCACAGGGTACCAACGATTATTTTAAGACAGATTTTGCCAGTAAGCTCACTACCGATGATGGTGGAGACAGCCCCAAGAACTATTCTGCAGGCGAGCATAAATTTGACGAAGGTTTCGGCTATTACGGCGCAGCTAGAGATAACTTGCACTACACGGATCTTGAGGCGCGTGCCAAAAGCGGCCGTGAAGGTTGGAAATTTGGACATCATGACACGGATGGTGATGGCCTAATAGATGTTCGCAGCGAGTACAACATGGCGCATTCCCAGAACTGCGCAAAGCGAGACGCTGGCTCAGCTGGGGGCTCAAATCCGACTGATTTTTCAAGTGAAGTGATGACCTCTATGGTAGCGGCGCGGCAAATCATTAGTAATGCAGCGAATAAGATAGCCCCCGAGTTAACTTCTGCGGAAGATGCCAAGCTACAAGAGCACATCAAGAATGCATCAGTCGTATGGGAAAAGTGTATCGCAGCAACCGCGGTTCACTACGTCAATGATCTGATCGCGGATATTGGAGAGTATAGTAACGGGGCCCCAAGTACGTTAAACAATTTTGAGACAGTTGCAAAGCACTGGTCAGAATTGAAGGGTTTTATGTTAAGCCTGCAGTTCAGTCCGGCCTCACCCTTTAGGGATGTCGCGGTAACGTCGGTGGATTTGGACGACTTAAAGCGAATCAATGCTCTTGTTGGTGATGCCCCTGTGTTGGCGGATGGAAGTCAGTTGGGGATACAGCCACTCGGCTCTGCTGCTGATGCGGTCTACGCTTATCGAGGTAAGCTCACGGAAGTCCGAGCCACCCTCCAAGCAGCATATGGGTTTTCTGATGGGAATACCCTTGCTTGGTGGTTTAAATCCTACCACGCAAGGGTATTCCCATCAGAAAACC
>JAPKCN010000027.1 GCA_028822945.1 Porticoccaceae bacterium
CTCTACGGGGCGACCTCAGGCGAAGCATACTTCCGGGGCATAGCAGCCGAGCGATTCTGCGTTCGCAATAGCGGTGCAAATGCGGTTGTAGAGGGTATTGGCGACCATGGTTGTGAATATATGACCGGTGGGCGCGTCGTTATATTGGGTTCGACCGGGCGCAACTTTGGTGCTGGAATGAGTGGCGGAATTGCTTATGTCTGGGATAAACTGGGGTCCTTCCCGAAAATGTGTAACACCGGTACATTTAAACTCGAGACGCTGGAACAGCCCGACGACGTCGAGGAACTGAAGAAAATGTTGAGAAATCATCTGCTGTATACCGGTTCTGCGGTCGCCGAGCACATCCTCACGCACTGGCAAACCGAGCAGCTACGTTTCGTCAAAGTGATGCCAATCGACTATAAACGTGTTTTGCAAGAAATGGCAGCCAGTGCTGCAAATAAGCTCGCCGCCAGTCAAGTATAGAGATTTAGGAAAAAAGTATGGGAAAGCCAACTGGTTTCAAAGAATTCGATCGCGCTGTGGAGCCCTATCGAGAGCCGTCGCTGCGGATTGGCGATTTTGAAGAAATCTATACAGAACACAATGAGCAGCATCTAAAGACTCAGGGTGCCCGCTGCATGAATTGTGGTGTGCCATTTTGCCAGTCGGATCATGGCTGCCCAGTTTATAACCTGATTCCCGAATGGAACGATCTCGTTTACAACGGTCGTTGGCGGGACGCCTTAGATCGATTGCAAAAGACCAATAACTTTCCCGAATTTACTGGGCGTGTGTGCCCAGCACCCTGCGAGGGCGCCTGTGTTCTCGGTATTACCAGCCCGGCTGTAACCATCAAGAATCTGGAAAATGCAATTATCGACCGCGGTTTTGACGAGGGCTGGGTAGTTGCCAAACCACCTCAACGGCGCACCGGAATGCACGTGGCAGTTATCGGCTCTGGCCCGGCAGGTTTATCCGCTGCGGCCCAACTCAACCAAGCTGGACATCGCGTCACCGTCTACGAACGCGACGACCGTATTGGCGGTCTTTTGATGTATGGCATTCCGAATATGAAGCTCGACAAAGGGATTGTCGACCGACGGGTGCAACTTCTACGCGACGAGGGGATAGACTTTAAAACTGGTGTGAATGTCGGTAAAGATCTGGCTATCGAGTCGTTGATCGATAGTCATCATGCCGTGCTGCTAGCAACTGGCGCTACTAAGGCGCGAGATCTGCCAATTCCGGGCCGTGAGGGACCTGGTGTGCATTTCGCCATGGAATTTTTAACCTATAACACAAAGAGTTTTTTAGATTCGGATCTGCAAGACGGTCACTACATATCGGCGAAAGACAAACACGTTATCGTTATTGGTGGCGGCGATACCGGCACTGACTGCATCGGTACATCGATGCGACACGGATGCAAATCACTGGTGAACTTTGAGTTATTCCCGCAGGCCCCAGTGGCGCGGAGTACTAATAACCCCTGGCCACTTTGGCCCAAAATACACCGTATCGACTATGGTCATGCCGAAGCAGAACAACGATTTGGTGCAGATCCGCGTAAATATTCAATCAGTAGTAAAGAAATCCTGCGTCATTCAGATGGTCGTTTAAAGGGCATCGCGACCATTGATGTGGACGCCAACCTAAAAGAAATCGCCGGCTCTGAAAAATTTTGGCAGGCCGATCTCATCTTCTTATCGATGGGTTTTTTGCAGCCAGAGCACTACATCAACGATAACTTAGGACTTAACATTGACGCTCGCGGCAACTTTGAGGCAGATAAAATTAACTTTCGAACCAGTGCTACCAAGGTTTATGCGGCGGCTGATTGTCGCCGAGGTCAGGATTTGGTGGTGCGGGCAATCAACGAGGGCCGTGAAGTTGCTCGCGAGATCGACCGTGACTTAATGGGCTCCACCAACCTGCCCTAGCCAGCGGTAACTGGATGTCCTCGCTATTGTGTTCGGTTACAGGGTAACTCGACTATAATCAAGTCCAAGGTATTCACTGCGACGATATCAGGCGAGCGAGTTGCTCTTTTAAATTAGCTACCTCCGTTTCCAATCTGTCCAATCGCTTGACTTCCGATTGGGTACCTGCTGATCTTATATCCCTCGACTGTGCTGGCTCTGGCAGCTGATGCGGTTGATGTAACAGGCGCTGCGCATAACGTTTTTCGCGCTGACCCGACTGGGGTGGCAGTTGCCCGACCAGCGGCTCCTCGCGAGCCATAAGGGTTTCCAGCGCATCCAATACGCGGTCTTCGTGTTCGACCATCCGCTGAGTACGGGCGATGAGTTCGTGCAGCGTCTGAGGGCCACGCAAGAGCAACATAGACACTACAGCCTGCTCTGCTGGGCGCAATTTTAATTTCATCCTCGTGCGTTGTTGATAGCGGTGACTCCGCGCAGTGACCTCACTGGCCACCCAACCTTTATCCGTTAGTATCGACAACGCACGAGCCAATTGGGCAATCTCAATGTTCATTACTGGGCTGCGGTTAGTTTTTTGATTACACGCATTTAACAAGCTATTTTCGGTTAATGGATACTGTTCTGGAGTGGCTAATTGTTTCTCCATTAGACACCCCAACACGCGTGCCTGGAGGGGACTTAAATCAGATAGATAACATGTGGCCACAGGAGTTACTCCATTGTCATTGGTCGCTGGCTTGGTTGAATCCATGGATTGCTTCAAATGATAGCTCTAATAGCCTCAAATAATACCATAATGTGCCTAATATAGCCTTGTGAACCATTGATGTGTTCGTGCTTACGGAGGCTGTAATTATACGATTTAATCTTAAAAAAATAGTCACTAGTAGAGTTTAAAATGAACAGGTTATTACCTAAATATGGCCAGCGTTACATCACTAGGTATAGACAATGTCCATTCTTTTATGGTGAATTTCTGGAAATTGATGATGCAAAAGGTTGCTCTTATAGTTGCCGCGGCAGTCATTGCTACTCTCAGATTATTGCTGCTCACCCTACCCACCATAGTGCACCATGCCAGCTTACACCCCGACTATCGTGGTGCATCCACAGCGTGCCGAGCGGCCTTAACGCGCTTATCATAGCTACCAATCAAGCTGTTCTCAACGCCCCCGGTGGCAGCGATGGTGATGCCACTGGCGTTGCCCGCCTATAAAATGGGCATGCGCGCAATGCCAAGCCAAGTACCAATAATTCCGGATCAGTCTTTGGCTGCCCAAAAAGCCGCTTGGGCTTTCTTTTAAAATTATGAAAAACCTTTTTTATGCGTCGGTGCTGGCAACGATCCAGTCACTAATGGCTTTGAAAAAAACTGGCTACAAAAAGTTCCAGGCACTGCCAATCAGCGGTACACAAATATTGGTGGCGGTCATTTTTACAGTGGACCAAAGCCGACAAACTCAGCGCCATAATGATCGAGTTCATGCACAGTAATACTGCTAAATAAAAACTTTTATGGGCCTAAAAAAACCATATCGCATAACAGCTATCGGCTACTGAAAACTGCAACATGCGGCGCAATGATCGCACAGATCTACGCGATTGAAACAAACACATGAGTACCCAACTAGGAAGCCAAAACACAGTCACGAACACTGCAGTCAGATGCTCGAATTTAAACCTAGCTTTTAATCTCATCATTGAGTAGCTCGGCAATCTACCATTCGGTTTTTAATACTGTATAAATCTAAAGTTAAAGCTGTGGTCCCCTATACTGTAAGCGACTCGTGCAGGGCATTTGCAAAAATCTCGGCTAGATACTCTACGTTCTTAATGCCTGAATAGTTTGGCCGCGCAATAATAGCAATTTCTCGGTGTGGGCTGGGTTGATTAAGGTGCGCCTTAGCAAGCAGTGGGGTAGAACTCAGCAACTGCCCCAAAGCCATATGGGGCACGAGGGTCGAGCCCATATTACCGGCCACCAACTGCACCAAAGTGCTTAAGCTTGAGACTTTCATATTATATTGTGGCGTGCCGGCGAATTTACAAGCTGCTAGCGCATGATCCTTAAGACAGTGGCCATCCTCGAGCAGTAATAACTCTGATTGTTCTAACTCACTGGCATCGATCTCTTGCCGTTCAGCACTCATATTGTCTTTGTGAGTAATGTAATAAAAATCTTCTTGCCAAAATTTAACCGATATCAGACCGTCTAACTCCATCGGCAAAGCTAGAATCGCCATTTCTATATCGCCTTGTTGAACTTTTTCTTTGAGATTATTTGACTGATCTTCGGTAATTTTCAAACGCAAATTGGGGTAACTTTTCTTTAAAATTGGCAACACTATTGGCAGCAAGTAAGGGCTTATAGTGGGAATGATGCCGAGCGATATAGGCACACTCAGCGGTGCGGCTTGAACCTGTCCCAGCATCACAAAATCGTCCACATGCAGTTTTATTTCTTTAGCTTTTTCTAGCACTGTTCGCCCAAGTTGGGTAATAATCACTTTTTTATTATCGCGCTCGAAAATCTTGACTCCAAGTTGCGCCTCCAAATCGGCAATTGCCATACTCAGTGTCGATGGCGAAATAAAACAGGCGTCCGCAGCATTCTTGAAGTGTAGTGTTTTAGCCACAGCTAGAGCGTAGTTAATTTGTTTGAGGGTAACCATAAAGAAGCTCTTAGTGTTCAGAAAAAATGAACGTAATGTTCTTAAATATGAAATTTAATAGTACATGAGTAAGCGGTACAATAGAACGAGTTCGAGAAAAATTTATTATAAAAATGTGTCCCTGGTAATCATCCAGGGTGACAAACATTTAGGTTTTAAAAATTATTTTTTACAGGAGTTAACTCATATGTCCACTGAAAATGAAGGCAAGTGCCCAGTATTACACGGCGCAATGACCACCAACAGTGCCTCTGGCACATCTCATAAAGACTGGTGGCCGAATCAGCTGAATTTAAATATTCTGCACCAGCACGATAACAAAACTAATCCAATGGGAGCCGACTTTGACTATCGCGAGGAGTTCAAAAAGCTCGATTATGCGGCACTCAAAAAAGATTTAAACGATTTAATGACTGATTCGCAAGATTGGTGGCCAGCCGACTACGGGCACTACGGCGCCTTTTTTATTCGCATGACCTGGCATGCGGCGGGTACTTATCGAACTACCGATGGCCGCGGCGGCGGCGGAACCGGCGCGCAGCGTTTTGCGCCGTTAAATAGTTGGCCTGACAATGGCAATTTAGACAAGGCCCGGCGTCTTTTGTGGCCAGTCAAACAGAAATATGGCGAGCAAATTAGCTGGGCAGATCTGCTGATTCTAGCGGGTAATGTCGCCATTGAATCAATGGGTGGCAAAACCTTTGGCTTTAGTGGTGGTCGACCAGATATCTGGGGGCCAGAGGAAGATATCCACTGGGGAATGGAAACCGAGTGGTTGGCTAACAATCGCTATCAGGGCGAGCGAGAGTTAGACAATCCCTTGGGCGCAGTTCAAATGGGATTGATTTATGTCAACCCCCAAGGACCAGATGGCAACCCCGACCCACGCGCAAGTGCGCACGATATCAGAGAGACCTTTGCGCGAATGGCCATGAACGACGAGGAAACCGTCGCACTGGTCGCCGGTGGCCATACATTTGGTAAAGGTCATGGCGCAGGCCCCGAAGACGCGGTCAAATCAGAGCCCGAGGGCGCGCCGCTCGAGCAGATGGGCCTAGGTTGGCGCAACACGCATGGCTCCGGTCAAGGTAGTGATTCAACCACCAGTGGTTTTGAGGGTGCCTGGACGAGCAATCCAACCCAGTGGGATAACGGCTATTTTGACCTACTATTTGGATACGAGTGGAAGATGGTAGAAACACCTGCCGGCGCAACTGTCTGGCACGCTATCGACCAAAAAGAGGAGGATCTTGCGCCCGATGCAGAGGATTCCGAAAAGCGCGTGCCAACGATGATGACAACAGCTGATTTAGCACTTCGCGAAGATCCGGCCTACCGCAAAATTTCTAAGCGTTTTCATGAAAATCCAGATCAACTGGCAGATGCCTTCGCCCGAGCTTGGTTCAAGCTGTTGCACCGCGACATGGGTCCAAAAACACGCTACATGGGGCCCGAGGTGCCATCCGAAGACCTGATATGGCAGGATCCTGTACCGTCAGGCCGAGTTAAGTACGACGTCAATTATGTCAAATCGAAAATTTTGGCCAGTGGATTGAGTGTTCGCGAAATGGTCGAAACTGCCTGGGCTAGTGCCTCGACCTACCGAGGCTCTGACATGCGCGGAGGCGCCAACGGCGCACGTATTCGTCTCGAACCACAAAGAAACTGGACGGTTAACAAACCCGACGAACTTGCCAAAATATTAGCTGTTTATGAGAATATCGCCAAAGAGACTGGCACATCGATCGCCGATGTCATTGTGCTCGCCGGAAATGTTGGTATCGAGACAGCGTCGGGTATTGAGGTGCCCTTCACACCCGGTCGCGGCGATGCTAGTCAGGAACAGACAGACGTCGAATCGTTTGCTCCACTTGAACCAGTATCAGACGCCTTCCGGAACTACCATAGGGCAGATCTAAAAACCTCGCCAGAAGATATGTTGCTCGACAAGGCGCAATTATTGGGGCTGACGGCACCAGAGATGACTGTGCTACTCGGCGGCATGCGCTCTCTAGGTATTAGCTCCAGTGGCTACGGGGTTTTTACCGACGACCCCAACAAACTTAGCAACGACTACTTCAATACATTGCTCGACATGTCTGTGGCTTGGAAGCCAAATGGTACTGGGAATTCGTTTGAGGCGATCCACCGCGTATCAGGCGAAAAAGTCAGATCTGCTACTCGCGCCGACTTGGTCTTTGGCTCAAATTCACAACTCCGGGCACTCACTGAGGTGTACGCTTCAAACGGAGCGGAACAAAAGATGCTTCGCGACTTTGGCAGTGCTTGGAACAAGGTGATGACGGCAGATTTGTTTTAAAACTGAATAGGTGATACTAGGTTCTAGAAAGGGACAATACCGAGTCTACAAGGTGCGCTTAAACGCCACTTTGTCGACTCGGTTGTTGCAACTGATGTTAAGACCGTCCCGTCCACTCAGGCGGACCCCCTATTTTCGAGTGCGTCTTAAAAATGCCACTTCGGATTCAAGACTGTTAATTTTTTCCTCTAACTCGTCTAGCTTGCCCTGCATTGTTTTAAGCGTCGTTTGCAACATGATATGAGTCACATTAGCTTTCGCAGCCTGACTTTGCATACTCATTTCTAAGCTTCCAATCCTTTGAGTGTTCTTAACTTGCTTTGGATTATCCTCAGCAACAGCATTGTGCATCGTTCCGAGCACAGCCATAAAGATGATGCCCGCCATAGAAGATAATCGATTGTTGCCTGGTCTCATTGTCGCTTCCTCGGTCATAAAGTTATGTAATTGTATTGATGCGCCAGCCAGCTTATACGAAAGCACTACTTAACGATCGGTTTAATCGGTTTCGTCGGCGCAACAAATACGGATAATCCAGCGCTGCCGCATTGGCTTTGCATGCCAACGGCGCGCCAAGTTTACTAAAAAATACCACAGTTGTAGATAAACACGCAAAAGTCTTAAAAAATACCTATCTCGTAAGCCGCGTCGGCACACCAAAATAGTCTTGGATTGCAGCATTAATAGCCATCACACACTTAGCTGTAGACTAACGGTGGCTATCTAAATCGGCAAAGTAACGCTCGGCAGCGCGATTCACTCTCGGTGCTAAGTAAAGGGCGCTTATCATCGTCGGTATCGCCATAGTTGCATAAGATGCAAGAATTAAACCATTGACGATATCCATAGAGACCACGGCTCCGGCCACCAGCAGAGCCAGATAGATCGGCGTATACCAATATTGCCGCTTAGTACCAAACAAAAAGCCAGTACATTTAACGCCATAAAACCACATGGTCACCATAGTACTAAAACTCAGCAAACCGACCATAATTAGCAACAGATACATACCTGTTATCGGAAACACCTGCTCGATAGCCCGTGCAGTCAAGGTTACACCGGCGACGCCTTCCGTTTGCCAGACACCAGTCAGTAAAATCATCAATGCAGTACAGGTGCAAACCAGCAAGGTGTCGATAATCGGCCCGATCATCGCCACCAAACCCTCACGGATCGGCTCCGCTGTCTTGGCAGCACCATGAGCCATAGATTCAGTACCGATCCCCGCCTCGTTAGAAAAGGCTCCCCGACGCACGCCGATCAAAATAACCGCGCCCACAGAGCCTCCGGCGGCAGCTTCCCCAGTGAACGCATCGCTGACAATTAACATAAGCGTCGCCGGTATATCCGCGGCATAGTTATACATGACCCCAAGTGTCATCAGCAGATACAGTACCACCATAGACGGAACAAGGCGCACCGTTAACTTGCCGATGCGCTCGATGCGACCAATCACTACAATACCGACCAGCGCCGCCACCAGTGCACTGGCAATTAGATCAAACACAAGGTGTTGTTCGCTGGTCGCCCAACCCGCGGGTACCGCAATCACATCGCGCAGCAATTGAATAAACTGGTTGGCCTGAAAAATCGGTAGTGCTCCTACTAAACAAGTCGCCGCAAACAGCGCAGCCAAGGGATACCAGCGCTTACCCATACCCTCTACGATCACATACATCGGCCCGCCGTGCAAAGTGCCATCAGCACCCTCACTGCGATACATTACAGCTAGTGATGCAGTATAGAATTTAGTCGCGACACCAACAATCGCCGTCACCCACATCCAGAAGACCGCACCGGGGCCACCGATACTAATGGCAATTGCAACCCCAGCAATATTGCCCAGGCCGATAGTGCCAGACAGCGCGGTAGCCAGAGCATGCGCATGGGGAATATGCCCGGGATCACTCGGATCGCTGAGCCGGCCACTCAAAAGAGCCGCAGCATGACGCAAATAGCGATATGGGCGAAAGCGCGAATAAAACATAAAAAATAACCCGCCGCCAACCAACAACACCACCAATGGCATACTCCACATCATATCGGCCCAGGCATTCAAAAAGTCTTCGAGTTGTTGCAGTGTCATAACATGCCCTGGTTTGTGGCGTCTGGGGTTGCCGGTCTTAGGTCAACGCTCGAGTGAGAGAGAGCGGGCGATAATTGACGCCTGATAGAGCTATAGTATTTCAATTGTGTCGGCTTGGGGAGATTTTTTGGATCGAAAAAATAACCCTGCCAGCGTTGACTAGTAACTTTGATAATCCATAATCGAACCGTGAAATATGTTATTACTATCGTCGTTAAATTTTATTTTTAAATCGTATGTTATTCACATTGAATGCTACCTTGCGTAAACTTCATGTCAGCTACAAAAGCTGCCAACCGAGCGTAAAAATTAGGATAAATAACTTATGAAGCAACAGTCGCCATTATCAAACCAACCGCTGCGTTCAGTTGTCGCATTAGTACTACTGTCAGCTTGCCTTCTAACCGCTTGCGGAGAGTCGGAAAATAATGTGCAATCCGGCAATCGCACCGGCACCCTTCACTGGGGAAACGGAACCGAACCTCAGAGCATCGACCCACACATAGCCACCGGAGTCCCTGAGCACCACATTATCGGCGCGCTCATGGAAGGGCTGGTATTAAAAGATCGTGATACCCTCGAGGCAATCCCCGGCATAGCCGAAACTTGGCATATCAGTGACGATGCACGCATTTACACATTTAACCTGCGAAGTGACGCCCGCTGGTCGAATGGCGATGTCCTGAATGCGCACGACTTCGTCTGGTCTTGGTGGAGAGCATTGCAGCCGCGGTTGGGTAATTCATATGCTTATATGTACTTTCCGATTGCAAATGCAAAAGATTACTACCGGGGTGAGATCGAAAAATTTTCTGAGGTTGGCGTCAAAGCGCTCGATGATCTAACGCTCGAGATAACCCTGGAAAACCCAACCCCCTACTTTTTGCAATTACTCGACCACTACAGTATGTTCCCTGTACACCAGCCCACCATCGAAAAATTTGGCGATGCCGATGAACGCGGCACGCGTTGGACCTATGCAGGTAATCTGGTGAGTAATGGCCCATTTAAACTAGCAGAGTGGGAAATTAATCGCTCTGTCGTTGTCGAAAAAAATTCATTTTATTACGCCAGCGAGAAAGTCAAACTCAATCGGGTGATCTTCTATCCCACCGAGAATCAGACTACAGAAGAGCGCATGTTTCGGGCTGGGCAGTTGCATTACACCAACGATGTGCCAATCGACAAAATTGAAACTTATCGCGCCGCCGAAGACTCGGCACTGAAGATAACGCCCTATCTTGGAACCTATTTTTATAGAATCAATGTTTCTGTGCCTCACCTGCAAGACCGACAGGTGCGTCGAGCGTTGGCAATGACCATAGACCGCGCTCTGATAACTGATAAGGTTTTAAAAGCCGGTCAAATCCCGGCCTATGCAATGACGCCACCTAACACACTAGGATATTACCCGCCAGCAACATTGAGCTTTGATCCAGCGGCTGCGCGTCAATTACTCGCCGATGCCGGCTACCCCAACGGCGAGGGATTTCCAGTCACCGAGATTCTCTACAACACTAACGAAGCGCACCGAAAAGTCGCAGTGGCTATCCAGCAAATGTGGCGTAAGCATTTAAATATCGAGGTTAAACTTCTCAATCAAGAGTGGAAGGTCTATCTCGATAGCGAGAGCAATGGCGACTATGAAATTTCACGCGCCGGATGGATCGGTGATTACGTAGATCCAAATAATTTTCTCGATCTCTTTCTCTGCGACAGCGGCAATAACCGCACCGGTTGGTGCAACCGCGAATACGATCAATTAGTTTTGCAACAAGCGCCGCGGGCGGCGACCCATGCCGAGCGGTTAGCGATCTTCGCCCGCGCTGAAACTATCCTACTCGACGAACTGCCGGTGTTGCCGATTTATACCTACACCACTAAACACTTGGTGAAGCCATCGGTGAAGAACCTTGGTAGCAATATTCTCGATCAGAATTACTTCCGCGATATTTATCTGCAACAGGCTGATAATTAGTGGTTAGATTTGTATTAGGCCGAATCCTGCAGGCAGTACCCGTACTGCTAATAGTCGTCAGCATTACCTTTATTCTCGTGCACAGTGCACCTGGCGGGCCATTTTCCGCCGATAAAGCGGTGCCGGCAGAGGTTCTCGAGGCACTTGAAGCGCAATATAACCTCGACCAACCGCTTTGGCAGCAGTATTTAAGCTATCTCGGCGATGTGCTTAGAGGCGATTTGGGGCCATCCTTTAAGTATCCCGGACGCAGTGTCAATGAGTTGATTGCCTCGGGGCTGCCAACCACCGCGGAACTCGGTTTTTATGCCATGCTAGTAGCGGTCGTGATCGGCGTAATCGCCGGCGTTATCGCGTCTATGCGGCCCAATACACTTCAAGATTATGTACCTATGTCGGTGGCCATGATCGGCATCTGTATGCCATCGTTTTTACTCGGACCTCTTCTGGTGTTGATTTTTGGAATTCATTTGGAATGGTTACCGGTGTCTGGCTGGAATCAAATACCCGGCGACAAAATTCTCCCGGCGATTACCTTGGGCACCGGCTATGCAGCCTATATTGCCCGCCTATCGCGCGGTGGTATGCTCGAGGTCTTATCACAGGACTATATCCGCACCGCGCGCGCCAAGGGCTTATCAGAATTCATCATTATCGGGAAACATGCGCTGCGCGGTGGATTAATCCCAGTAGTCGCATTTCTTGGCCCGGCATTCGCCGGGCTATTGGGTGGCTCGTTTGTGGTAGAAACTATCTTTCAAATTCCCGGGCTCGGTCGCTTTTATGTGCAAGCTGCGTTTAACCGCGACTACACCATGATTCTAGGTACTACGGTATTTTTTGCCGCACTCATTATTTTCTTTAACCTACTCTCGGACATACTGGCTATTTGGCTTAACCCAAAACTGCGACAGCAAGTCAGGGGGGACGCCGAATGAACCCCGAAACGACCGCTCTGACTACCGAAAAAGGGAGCTCACTATGGCGCGATGCGTGGATAAAACTATGTAAAAATCGCCTCGCGCTGGGTGGCCTTGGCCTGTTGGTCGCGCTTTGCATTGTATCGCTCTTAACCCCCTGGATTGCGCCCTACGGTTACGAGCAGCAAGATCTCTTGCTCGGCGCGACACCGCCATCTATCCAACATTGGTTGGGTACCGACGTGTTTGGCCGCGACATGCTAACGCGCATCATGTGGGGTGGAAGAGTGTCCCTAACTGTGGGCTTTATTGCGACCGCAGTAGCGTTAGTGATCGGCGTTGCCTGGGGCGCCATCGCCGGTTATATGGGTGGTAGAGTCGATATGCTGATGATGCGCTTAGTCGACATTCTCTATGCCCTGCCGTTTATGATTTTTATCATCCTTTTAATGGTGGTTTTTGGGCGCAGTATGCTGTTACTGTTTTTCGCCATAGGCGCAGTTGAATGGCTCACGATGGCGCGTATAGTTCGCGGTCAGGTGATGTCATTACGCAAACAGGAATTTATTGAGGCTGCACACTCGCTAGGTTTGCCACAATCGACGATTATTCGTCGCCACATAATACCCAACACCCTGGGCCCGGTGATCGTCTACACCACATTAACAATTCCAAGTGTCATGCTACTCGAGGCGTTTTTAAGTTTTCTCGGCCTCGGCATCCAGCCACCCCAAAGTTCATGGGGATTGTTAATTAATTATGGTGTTGAAACCATGGAGGAATATCCATGGTTACTCATTTTCCCGGGTATTGCACTATCGCTCACGCTATTTGCCCTTAACTTTCTCGGCGACGGCCTGCGCGATGCACTCGACCCCAGAACAGCAAAGGACTCATAGATTCAGCATGGCACTCCTAGAGGTTAACAATCTCACCGTCCAATTTCATACCCGCAACGGTGTCGCGGTCGCGGTAGACGACGTCAGTTTTTCAGTCGATGCGGGCGAGACCTTGGCTATTGTTGGCGAGTCTGGTTCCGGCAAATCGGTTATCTGTTACAGCCTATTAAATTTACTGCCAAAGCCACCTGCACGCATTAAAAGCGGCTGCGCGCTATTTGACGGCGAAGACTTACTGAACTGCACCGTCGATCGTATGCGCACATTTCGCGGCAATGACATTGCCATGATTTTTCAAGATCCAATGACCTCATTAAATCCTAACTTGAGCATTGGTGAGCAGCTCATTGAGTCGCTGATCTATCACCCGCTAAAGACTAAGCGTCAAACACGAGATCATGCCAAAGTACGAGCGATCGAATTACTCGATGAAGTCGGCATTGTGGACCCAGAACGGCGTATTAACAGCTATCCCCACGAATTTTCTGGCGGTATGCGCCAGCGCGTCATGATTGCTATTGCACTCATAAATGAACCGCGCCTGTTGATTTGCGACGAACCGACAACGGCACTCGATGTCACCATTCAAGCACAGATTCTCGAGTTAATTAAGAACCTACAGCGCTCGCGAAATGTCGCGGTGATTTTTGTCAGTCACGACCTCGGCGTTGTCGCGGGCATCGCTGACAAAATTATGGTCATGTGTAATGGCATGGTAATGGAAACAGGCATCACCGATGATATTTTTTACCGAACCCAAAACGACTATACGCGGCGCCTACTCAATGCTATTCCGGACGGTGCCAAACGCGCAGAGAATCTTACACAACTAGACAATCTGCTCATTCAAGCGAGTGACATTAGCACGTATTTCAATGACTATTCGGCGCGTAAAGTTCGTATAGTCAAAGCGGTGGACGATATCTCGCTAGATATTTCTCGCGGTGAGATCCTCGGATTAGTCGGCGAGTCGGGATCAGGTAAATCGACCTTAGGCCGATCTCTGTTGCAACTCGTACCCACAAAAAGTGGTATTGTTAAGTTTGACGGCACCGATTTGGCCAACCTATCCGCGCGCCAACTCGTTCCCTGGCGGCGGCGCATGCAGATGATATTTCAAGACCCCTACGCCTCTCTAAATCCGCGTATGACCG
>JAPKCN010000190.1 GCA_028822945.1 Porticoccaceae bacterium
CGATCATCTCCGGCGCCAACTGCGAGGCTCGATTTGCCACTCCGGCTTCATCCATTGGAATTGGTACTATAATTTTTATTCTTTTAGTCATTGATTCACTCCCAAACATGTCAATTTTACTATCGCTTTGCACACGGTGATCGCGCACCGCCTTTTCACCGCAACCGCCATAGTTATGCTTCGCGCTAATTATTGCGGCATCGGCGATCAATGCTAACGCCCATATAATCTTATCTACGGCGGGTCAATGATGCGTTAGAAGTCACTTGTGAGCACTCGATACTGGTTTTTCAGCGAGCCGACGGACTCCGCTAGGCAGTCACTCGACCAGCATCAAAATGCCGCTCCGTATAGCCGCTTTGAGATACCACTATAACGAGTTGCATGTCCGTCTTGCAACACTACTAGATGCGACAGGCCAATAAGCTTGTAATAACTCATCGTTAGATTTTCGACTTCGCAAAGCCTTATAATCGGCAGAATAACAATACATAGGATTCTGTTTCTTAGTCTTTTTATACAACTTCGAACCCCAAAACCATCCTCTTTGAATTTAAACATTCTTACTCTAGAGGGCGCTATTAAAAGAATCGTGCGATGGGAACTCACGGCGGCATCAACATGTTTTTCACCAGTGAATCAGCATCTACCTGATCGATATCTGAAGCACCACCATATGATTACAAGTGTAAAATAACACCGCTATTGTGAGCGCTCTTTATAAACTGTTTTTTGGCCAGCAACTGCGCTCCAAAGATTTTCAATTCGTTATCCTGCTGGTTGCTAAGAGCCGCATAGATATAGCACAAAATAGCAGTTACCAACCAGACAGATTAGTGGGTAAAACAATCCCGAATCTATCGCCAGTCGCATAAAAGTGCCTACCCAGCGGCTGGGAATATGACTATAGAAAACAAGATAGCCTTGACTCGAGACCACTTTAATGCAATGTTCGCTTTAGAAAAATACTAAAAATAAATTATGTAAGGAGCATGGTGCAATGTCTCTGACAACAGATCTTACCGCCCAAGTCGCTCTCATTACCGGCGCTTCATCTGGAATTGGTCGCGGTGTTGCAATCGCATTCGCGAATTGTGGCTGCCATGTCTTCATTAATTATCCGCGCAACGAGGGCGAAAGCGCAGCCCGAGCCGTCCAAGCTACGATCCAAGACAGCGGTGGCCTGGCGTCGCTTGCTCCGGCCGATGTTAGTAGCGAGGCTGAAGTGACCGACATGTTCAGTAAGTTAATTGACACCACCGGACGTTTGGACATACTTGTTAACAACGCCGGCATTGCGCGCTCGGCGCCGGTAGAAGACATAACTTTAGACGATTGGCTTGCCGTGATGGCTGTGCATGTTAACGGAACATTTTTGTGTACTCGGGCGGCGCTACCGATCATGTACAAGCAGGACTCCGGTCGAATTATCAACACCGCATCACAACTGGCCTATAAGGGCGCGCCCGGATTCGCTCACTACACCGCTGCCAAAGGCGCAATATTGTCATTTACCCGAACGTTGGCTCTGGAAATAGGTACGCGTAACATCACTGCTAACTGTGTTGCGCCCGGGGCGACGCTCACACCTATTCTAGACGATGTGCCCCCTAACATAATGGACGGCATTCGCAACGCTATTCCGCGCGGAAAAATCGCTGAAGTAGACGATATCATCGGCACATTTATATTTCTTGCCAGCGATAGTGCCGCGCATTTTCGCGGACAGTGCTTGAGCCCTAATGGCGGCGACGTATTCCTGTAAAAACATCTGAAAGATAACCTTATTCACTGTGCATGGAGTCAATATGCAAGCATGGCAAGTACCTAAATTCGGCTTGGAAAATTTATGTAAAGCCGAAATTGAACAACCTAAAGCGGGACCACTAGAGGTACTCGTAAAGTTGCAAGCCGCGTCGATTAACCCGCGCGATTATCAAATTATATGTGGGCAGTTCACTGAAAATGTCGATTTCCCTCTGGTTCCCCTGTCCGACGGTGCCGGAGTGGTTGTAGCGGTTGGTAGTCAAGTAAGTCAGTTAGCCGTTGGCGATCGAGTAACCCCTTTATTTTTCCCTAACTGGATCGATGGCGAGGCACATGGTGGCGAGCGCAGCATATCCGGAGGGCTGGAGAGTGCGGGCGTACTGCGAGAATTTGGCGTTTATCGCGAGCATGCAGTGGGCAAAATTGCCGATCACCTAAGTTTTACTGAAGCCGCTTGCCTTCCCTGTGCAGGACTTACCGCCTACTCAGCGCTGGTTCCAATCGCCAATATTCAAGCGGGTGACAGTGTGCTGATACAGGGTACCGGAGGAGTCGCTATAGCGGCTCTGCAATTTGCCAAGGCGCTCGGTGCCACGGTGATTATCCTTTCATCTAGTAACGCAAAATTGGCCCGCGCAAAGCAATTGGGTGCAGACCATGGAATTAACTACATCGACAACCCAAACTGGGGCGCAGAGGTATTTAAACTAGCCGGTCACGGCGTCGATCTAGTTCTCGAAATAGGCGGCACAGATACTATGGAAAACTCACTTGCGGCAATTCGTAACGGCGGTCACGTTGCGATTATCGGCTATGTAGCCGGCGCTGACATGGGTATCAGTGTATTTCCGTTGATCATTAAATGCGCCAATTTGCATGGCATCGCAACGGGTAACCGCGAAACCTATAGCGCCATGATGGCGTTTATAGAGCACCATACTATTAGGCCCGAGATCTCGTCATCCTATGCCTTTGATGACGCCCGCAATGCACTGGAAGAATTCGCTCTCGGCACACATTTCGGTAAATTAGTCATCGACTTTTAATTGTAGTGCCTAAGATAACCCCGCCATCAGAGATCACTATCCCATGGATACATATCAAATAAAGACCTCGCCCGACCCCATGCAAACATTTCATATTTCGCAGGGCTACAGAGTTGGTGACCTGCTGTTCACCTCGGGTCAGGCAGCTATTGATAAACAGGGCAATATCATAGGTATCGGCGACTTCGATGCTCAAGCCGAGCAAACTTTTAACAACTTAGCCGAGATATTGGTATTGGGCGGCTCTAGCCTAAGTCAAGTCATAAAGGTAACCATATATCTCACTGACATGTCTAAATTTGAAAAAATCGTCGCGCTCCGAAAGCGCTTTTTTACGTCACCCTACCCGGCCGACACGATCGTAGAAGTTAGATCGCTGGCACTGCCAGAACTAGAGATAGAAATAGAAGCGGTGGCATTAACCCAAGGTAACATCATAGAGGCACTATCGACATGAAACTCTTTTACTCCCCATTTCACTCATTTATCCATAAAGTGCTAGTTACCGCCCATGAGGGAGGGCTTTGGCAAGATATTACCTTTGTGCCTACATATCCTTTTAAGAATCGTCAAGGTGAGGATCAGGGTGATGCCTACTCCATTTCAGACATAAACCCACTCGACAAAGTCCCTACTCTGGCTTTAGACAATGGGCAAGTAATCTATGGCAGTCAAGCGGTCGTCGAATGCCTAGACAATATGAGTCAGTCGGGTAGACACCTCTATCCGGCCAGCGGAGAAAAACGCTGGGATGCCGTCACCCGAATGGCGCTCGCTGATACCGTATTCGAAAATACAGTCATGCTCGCAGCCAGGGTGGCTGTTGGCGAGATACGCATTGGCGCTTTCGATCCGCATGGCGAGATTATTCGCCACGAACAGGTCGAGTATCCGGTAGACACTATTCGGTGCAACGCGTTTACCGCGCGCAGCAGAAACCAGTTCGGCAATGTCATATGCTGATGCCGGGTGAGAGAATCCGGCGAGCGCCTCAAAAATAGCGGCTCTCGTATCCGTCCATTTCTCTCCGGAT
>JAPKCN010000191.1 GCA_028822945.1 Porticoccaceae bacterium
ACTACCACTGAAAATCGATTACCACTGCAAGAACTACGCATATTTACGCAGGTTTTTGAGCAAATTCGTCGCGGATATGTGGACGAAGTGAAAGATACAGAGCTTCTCGAAAACGCTATAGTTGGCTTACTACTCGAACTCGACCCGCACTCCGCCTACCTAGACTTAGATGGCTACGCCGATTTACAAGAAAGTGCCTCGGGGCAATATGGCGGTCTCGGTATTGAGATCAGCGCCGAGCGCGGTCTTATCAAAGTTATCGCACCGATCGATGACAGCCCGGCAAAAAAAGTCGGTATTGAGTCGGGTGACCTGATCGTCGAAATCGATGGCCAAGCAGTGCGCGGCCTGGCATTGCCTAAAGCAATAGATAAATTGCGCGGTGAGAAAGGCAGTTCTATTGAACTAAGAATATACCGCGACGGCGAAGAGGGCCCGCTATCCTTTACGGTCGTTCGCGATATCATTTATACCAGCGCCGTGCGCAGTCGATTTTTGGAGCCAGGCATTGGTTACGTGCGAATTGCACAATTTCAGGATGACTCGGGTCGAGATTTTATTGCTGCGATAGAACGGTTGGAAGCACAGACAGGCCCCGCTCAAAGCATTACCGGACTAGTTATCGATCTGCGCAACAATCCAGGCGGTCTCGTTCCTGCGGCAGTGCAGGTCGCCGATGCACTCCTCGATAGCGGTAATATTGTCTACACTGAAGGTCGGATAGCGAGCTCCAACCAAAGCTTTGACGCTACTCCCGGTGATATACTCACGGACGTCCCAATCGTCGTCTTAATCAATAGCGGCAGCGCGTCTGCCTCAGAAATTGTCGCCGGCGCTCTTCAAGATCAAAATCGAGCGGCCATTGTTGGAACACAAAGCTTCGGCAAGGGATCGGTGCAAACCGTCATTCCTCTTGGCGATGGCCGAGCAGTTAAACTAACCACGGCGCGCTACTTTACGCCCAATGGCCGTTCTATTCAGGCACTTGGCATCAAACCAGATATCGTCATACCAAGAGCCGAAGTGCGCATACTCGAGGCTGCTCAGCAATTGCGCGAAGAAGATCTGCAGGGACACTTACCCAACGCACCACAAACCAATGTCGACGTCGCACCAACATCTGAAATTGAAGACATCAGTGGCGACAATCAACTTCAAGAGGCAGTCATTATCCTTAAAGGTTTTAACGTGCTGGGTCGCAAGGCGCAAACCTTATGACTTGCTAGACGACCTCTACGACCTCTACGACTAACCTATCAACTTTTTGAAAGCCGCGCGGCAATTTGTGCCCGCGTCTGCCGCGCTCGCCACGGTAGTGCTCCAAATCCTTAGGTTTCATCATCAGATAACGCTTCCCTGAGTACACTACCAGCGATGTAGTTGGAGCGACAATAGCATAATCGATGACATACTCCTCGCGGGTTGCGAGGCGCGACGCCGGAATATTAATAATTTTATTACCCTTGCCGCGAGATAGCTCGGGAAGCTCGGCTATGGCGAACACCAACATGCGTCCCTCATTACTAACGGCGGCCACCAAAGACTCGGCGTCGTGGATAAATTTGGGTTTGAGAATTCGCCCTCCCGCAGGAATTGAAACCACCACTTTACCGGCGCGATTCTTGGTGTACAAACTGCCAACCTGAGTAATAAAACCATAGCCGGCGTCGCTACCGAGCAATATTTTTTGTTCGTCAGCGGCGATTAAAATATCGCAGAATTGTGCACCGCTCGGTGGGTTGAGACGGCCGGTCACCGGTTCTCCCTGGCCTCTGGCCGACGGCAGAGTGTGGCCAGGTAATGCATAAAAACGACCGCTACTGTCCTGTAAAAATACAGTTTGGTTACTGCGTCCCCGAGCCATGGCTAAAAACTTGTCTCCCGATTTGTAACTCAACATAGTGGCATCGAGATCGTGTCCTTTTGCTGCACGAATCCAACCTCGCTCGGATAAAACTGCGGTGATTGGCTCCGCCGTCAGTAAGTCTTTTTCCGTAAAGGCCTGAGCCTCGCCGCGCTCAACTAGAGGCGATCGCCGCATACCACCATACTCCTCCGCAGTCGCTTTAAGTTCGTTTTTTACCAGTGTTTTAAGCCGTGCGTCAGAACTTAGTAAGAGTTCAAGATCCGATTTTTCACTCGCGAGTGCATTTTGTTCAGCACGAATTTTAACTTCTTCGAGACGCGCCAATTGACGTAATTTAGTATCTAAAACGTACTCTGCTTGGGCTTCTGACAGTCCAAAAGTGGCGACCAGTTCCGCCTTCGGATCCTCTTCTGTACGAATGAGATAAATCACTTGATCGAGGTTCAAAAAGGCGATCAATAGTCCTTCGAGGAGATGTAGACGTCGATCCACTCTTTGCAAGCGATGCGTTAGGCGCCGCCGAGTGGTGGCGATCCTAAACTGGGTCCACTCGCGTAAAATAGTCGGCAAGCTCATCACCATTGGGCGGCCATCTGTGCCGATAATATTTAAGTTGATTCGATAGCTGCGTTCCAAATCTGTGGTTGCAAAGAGGTGGTCCATCGCGGCCTCAATGTCGACACGATTAGACCGTGGTGTAATAACTAGTCGCGTCGGGTTTTCATGGTCTGATTCGTCGCGAAGATCCTCGATCATAGGTAACTTCTTATTTCGCATCTGCGCTGCAATCTGCTCCAGTATCTTTGACCCAGAGGCCTGAAACGGCAGTGCGGTAACAATAATATCTGTATCTTCACGATGCCAAACAGCCCGCATTTTTACTGACCCGCGACCCGTTTCATAGACATTTAATATGTCAGACTGCGCCGTAACAATTTCCGCCTCGGTGGGAAAATCAGGCGCCTTTATAAAGGTCATCAATTCTGATGCTGTAGCCTTAGGGTGCTCGAGCACGTGAAGGCAAGCAGCAACTACCTCGCGCAGATTATGCGGCGGGATATCGGTAGCCATACCCACGGCAATGCCCGTGGTGCCGTTTAACAGCACATTGGGAACTCGGGCCGGCAGTATTTCTGGTTCATCCATGGTGGCGTCAAAATTAGGTCGCCAATCAACCGTGCCCTGCGCTAATTCAGACAGCAGCACCTCGGCATACTTGGATAACTTGGATTCCGTGTAGCGCATTGCAGCAAAAGATTTAGGGTCATCTGACGATCCCCAGTTACCCTGCCCGTCGACGAGTGGATAGCGGTAAGAAAAAGGCTGAGCCATCAACACCATAGCCTCATAGGCTGCGCCATCGCCATGAGGATGGAATTTACCTATCACATCGCCAACTGTGCGCGCAGATTTTTTGTATTTCGCCGATGCTTTTAAACCTAACTCGCTCATCGCATAGACAATTCGCCGCTGTACCGGTTTCAATCCATCACCGATATGTGGCAGTGCGCGATCCAAGATCACGTACATGGAATAATCTAAGTAAGCCTGTTCGGCATACTGGCGAAGCGATCGGCTCTCTTCGCCCCGCTCGTTAAAGGTAACGATATCGTTCATAGCGACTCTCACTAAGGTAGATGTTACAGGTTGCCTACATCGGCCAAATTACCCTTGACCTCGAGCCATTGTCGGCGGTCTGAGGCACGTTTCTTTGCCAGCAACATATCTAGCATGCCGTTGGTGTCATCGCCTGGTTGCAAGGTCAACTGCACCAATCGGCGGGTATCCGGATCCATGGTCGTCTCACGCAGTTGTAGCGGGTTCATTTCGCCAAGGCCCTTAAATCGCTGGACGTTAACTTTGCCGCGCACGCTCTCAGCTTCTATGCGATCGAGCATACCCTGCTTTTCCGCTTCATCAAGAGCGTAGTAAACCTCTTTTCCGACGTCGATGCGAAACAGTGGTG
>JAPKCN010000192.1 GCA_028822945.1 Porticoccaceae bacterium
AGATCACGGCATGCTTGTTATCGGGGATGTTGACACCGGCAATACGGGCCATTCAAATTACTCCACTATACTTTAAGTTTGTTGGCAACCTAACCGCGCTTGCAGGTGCACTGCAAAGAGGCGGGGAAGCATACCGATAGATACTATAAAATTCAACTGTCCTAACCCTGCCGCTGCTTGTGCCGGGGCTCGACACTGCATATCACTCGCACCACACGCTTGCGGCGCACTATCTTACAATTGCGACAAATCTTTTTAACCGATGCGCGAACCTTCATAGCATCCTCTCCCTATTTGCGGCCGACGTTTTTAAGGTTGGCCTTTTTCATAAGCGAATCATATTGTTGCGTCATCAAGTGCGACTGCACCTGAGACATAAAGTCCATAGTAACTACCACCACAATCAATAGTGATGTACCGCCTAGATAAAACGGCACATTAAAATACACATTTAAAAATTGCGGCATTAGACATATCAGGGTGATGTAAATACCGCCAATAAGCGTTAAACGCGTAGTAACAGTGTCGATGTATTTAGCAGTTTGATCTCCCGGCCTAATTCCCGGTAAGAAAGCACCTCCGCGTTTCAAGTTGTCTGCGACCTCGCGAGGGTTGTACATCAATGCGGTATAGAAAAAGCTGAAAAAGATTATTAGCGACGAAAACAGCAGTATGTAAAGGGGTTGCCCGGGACCGATTAAAATCGCCAAATCCTGCAAAAACGCGGGGGCATTCGCCCCTTGGCCAAACCACTGGCTTATTGAAGTCGGAAACAACAGCATACTGCTAGCGAATATGGCTGGGATAACTCCAGCCATATTAACCTTCAATGGCAGATGAGAAGCCTGCGCGTTGTATGCCTGGCGCCCCTGGCGCTGGGCATAGTTAATCGTTAAGCGGCGTTGACCACGTTCTATAAACACTACAAAATAGACGACGGCGATAGCTATGACCAAAACGAATACCAGCATGATCGGATTGATATCGCCTTGTCGTGCAGACTCCAACGCTTGGCCAATCGCACCCGGGAGCCCGGCTACAATCCCGGCAAAGATCAACATCGAAATGCCATTGCCAATCCCGCGTTCTGTAATTTGCTCGCCAAGCCACATCAAAAAAATTGCGCCGGCGACCAATGACGCTATAGCTACCATGTAGAACAGGGTGTTTACTTCGTATGCTAGTCCTTGAGATGCAAAGCCCACTGACATCGCGGTACCTTGAACTAATGCCAGAAAAACGGTGCCGTAGCGAGTGTATTGATTAATCGTTCGCCGACCGCTATCGCCTTCCTTTTTGAGTTGCTCGAGCGCAGGGACAGTTGCTGCGAGAAGCTGCATGATGATCGACGCCGATATGTAAGGCATAACACCAAGCGCCAAAATACTCATTCGCTCTAAAGCACCACCAGAGAACATATTAAATAAGCCGAGAAACGTTCCTTGGTTCTGAGTAAACAACTCGCTGAGCCGATCAGGATCGAATCCGGGAACCGGAATATGCGTCCCGATGCGATAGATAATAATCGCCATAAACAAAAAGCTCAGGCGAGCCCAAAGCTCCCCCAACCCTTTCTGATTACTCAACGCTGCTCCACCCGCCATGGCCATAGTTCTTCTCGTTTACTCTTCTGAGCTTCCGCCGGCTGCCTGAATGGCTACCAGCGCGCCTTTCGTAGCACCAACCCCTCTAAGGGTTACCGCCTTCGTAACCGCTCCAGAATCGATCACTTTAGCGCGGCGGATACTACTATTGATCAAACCAGCAGCCCGCAACGAAGCAATATCTACCACTTTACCTTCAACCAGATTGAGTTCTGAAAGACGAATCTCAGCTGTAACGGCCGCTAGACGCGACGTAAAACCATACTTTGGTAAGCGCTTTTGCAAAGGCATTTGACCGCCTTCAAAGCCCGGTCGGACCGAACCGCCATTGCGAGATTTCTGACCTTTGTGGCCGCGGCCAGCCGTCTTGCCGATACCACTGCCGATACCACGGCCAACTCGCTTGCCGACTTTAATACGACCCGGCGCCGGACTTAGAGTATTCATACGCATACTAAGCTTCCTCTACCTGCAACATATAGTTAACCTTGTTTATCATGCCGCGTACTGAGGCGGTATCTTCTACTTTCACGCTGTGCCCAATGCGACGCAACCCAAGACCCGCTATGCAAGCTTTATGATTTTTCAAGCGCCCGATGGTACTTTTAATCTGGGTAACTTTTATAGTTTTTGGTTTTGCCATGATGTTTTCCACTGCGCCGATACTATCCGGCCTCTAATTAAGAATCTCTTCAACGGATTTGCCACGCTTAGCAGCTACATCGTCTGGCGAGCGCATATTCTGCAGCGCGTTAAACGTTGCACGCACCACATTTACCGGATTGGTAGAGCCGTAACATTTCGCTAAAACGTTTTGCACACCGGCCAACTCTAACACTGCACGCATTGCACCACCGGCAATAACACCGGTACCCTCAGAAGCCGGCTGCATATAAATCTTTGACGCAGCGTGAATTCCCTTGAGAGGATACTGAATGGTGGAGCCATCCAACGCCACATCAATCATATTGCGCCGCGCTGCCTCCATCGCCTTCTGTATCGCTTGCGGAACCTCGCGAGCCTTGCCACGTCCAAAACCGACTTTGCCCTTACCATCTCCGACCACTGTCAGAGCGGTGAACGCAAATATCCTTCCACCCTTCACGGTTTTCGCAACGCGGTTTACCTGCACCAGCTTCTCCATCATCCCTTCGGAGGCGGAATCTTTTTGATCTGTAAAAGCCATACGTTATCTACCTATTAAAATTCGAGACCGGCTTCGCGCGCGGCATCTGCCAAGGCCTTAATACGGCCGTGATATTTGTAGCCACTGCGATCGAACGCCACCACTTTAACGCCAGCAGCAACCGCGCGCTCAGCAACAAGCTTACCAACCACTGCCGCCGCATCAACGTTGCCGGTGCTGCCGGATCGGAGCTCCTTCTCCAGCGTTGAAGCACTGGCAACAATTCGATCGCCATCGGCACCAATTACCTGTGCATAAATATGCCGCGGTGTACGATTGACGCACAGGCGCGTAGCACCCAATTCGCGGATCTTCATTCTAACTCGCCGCGCTCGGCGCTGGCGGGATACTTTTTTGTCGCTCATCATTTCACCCTGTTACTTTTTCTTGGCTTCTTTGCGTCTTATACGCTCACCCTGTATCCGCACACCTTTGCCCTTGTAGGGCTCGGGTGGCCGGAAAGCGCGAATCTCAGCGGCTGCCTGTCCGAGCTTTTGCTTGTCAGAAGACGTCAGCAACACCTCGGTCTGGCTCGGCGTTTCCGCCGCAACACCGTCGGGCAGCTCATATACCACTGGATGCGAAAATCCGAGTGTCAAGTTGATGCTACCGCCCTGCACCTGGGCGCGATAACCAACCCCGACAAGCTCTAATTTTTTCTGGAAACCATTGCTTACGCCAATTACCATATTATTTACTAACGCCCGCGTGGTACCAGACATAGCATTTGCAAAAGTGCTAGTCCCACTCGGCGCAAACGACAGCACCCCGCCGTCCTCACTCACTTCGACGTGCGCATTAATCACCAAAGATAAGGTGCCCCTGTCTCCCTTGACCTCGATCTCCGAACCACTCATGGTCACTTGCACACCGCTAGGTAATTGGATCGGATTTTTTGCAACTCTAGACATTGTTCTATCCTATTAAAATACCGTACACAATACTTCACCGCCAATACCCGCTGAGCGCGCCGCACGGTCGGTCATAACGCCTTTACTCGTAGAAATAATCGCGACACC
>JAPKCN010000193.1 GCA_028822945.1 Porticoccaceae bacterium
GCAATAGATCGTTGCTGCAGCACTTGTGAACGAAGTTGGCTTAGTCGGTGATCTCACTAGTTTCCACCGCACCGCCATCTATTAACACTTGTTTTTATGACTGAGTTGGCATAAGCGCGAGGCGGGCCAGTGGCGTTTACAATCCTTAATTTTAACCAATCCCCTGATCTTTAGCGATCTATTCGTTTGCGAGACAGCTATTAATGCCTTCATTGGCAGAACAGATGAAGTTTATGGCTATTCACTATTTAATGCATTAATCGATTATGTAGCCCGTAATTTGTCGATCTTTAAACAATAATCTCAGGAATTTTTACAAAATGTATCTTGTGCGGCCAAGTAGCGTCAATTCCGAGATAGCATTATCCTGTTGCGGCTTCGAGGTGGAGGTTTGTCAAAATTGAGTAGCGGTAATCTGGTTGACTAATGCTCTCATCCATCGATTGGCGGAGTCGCGATCTGCGCTAATAACAGACTACTGCAGAATACAGCCCGCTGTTACTAATCAATTTTTGTAAGTTCGGGAGAATTAACTACGCTGCGACCGAGGACCGATAGCGCATTGCTCACCCACGGTTGGGTTAAGTTGAGGGCTATATACACCTAAGTAACACTACCCCCGCGGTAGATGGGGTCAAACACGACAAATAGGGTTAAGTCGGTTTTTTCTAATCGCATAGGTTGGTTCGCGAGCGCTTATTGATTTAAACAATAACAACCTATCACCAAAATAAATTTGGATGATCTTATAGAAGATTTTATACTAGGTATTAAAGACGGTAAACGCCACTCTGCGACTTGCCGTGTCATCCGTGGTAGCATTTTGAGGTAATTAATAGCATGTATTCATTCAGTGAAAAGTCTTTGCAGTTACAGACACGCCTAAGTGTCTTTATGGATCGACATATTTACCCAAATGAAGAACTTTACGCGCAACAATTGTGCGCAGCGAATGACCGCTTTGCGCCATTGCCGTTAATGGATGAGCTAAAGGAGTATGCACGGGATGCGGGATTGTGGAATCTATTTGTGCCCGAAAGTCACAGTCAGTATTGCGATCACGGTGGGTTATCTAATTTTGATTACGCGCCACTAGCGGAAATTATGGGCCGCATCCTTTGGTGTTCAGAGGTATTTAATTGCAATGCCCCCGACACCGGAAATATGGAGGTTTTCATGAATTATGCCACCGATGATCAGCGGGAGCAGTGGTTAAAGCCGCTGTTGGCGGGCGATATTCGCTCTTCATACGCTATGACTGAACCGCAGGTGGCTTCCAGCGATGCGACTAATATCGAATTGGCGATTACTCGCGAGGGCGACGAATGGGTGTTAAACGGCCGCAAGTGGTTTATTACCGGAGCTATGAACGAGCGTACTAAGATTTTAATCGTGATGGGTAAATCTGATCCGACTAACAGTAGCCGCCATCTCCAGCAAACCCAGATACTAGTGCCCAAGGACACTAAGGGGATACAACTTTTGCGATCATTGACTACGCTTGGGTACGACGATGCACCGCTCGGCCACGCCGAGATTACTTTTAACGATGTCCGGGTGCCGTTGGCAAATGTGCTGCTTGGCGAGGGCCGTGGATTTGAAATCGCGCAAGGCCGCCTCGGACCCGGCCGCATGCACCATTGCATGCGCTTGATTGGCGCCGCGCAACGATCTCTCGAACTCGCTTGTATACGGGCAAACGCACGAACGACCTTTGGACGTAAATTGAGCAAGCATCAATCTATCCGCGAGGAGATATCGAAAAGTTTTTGTGAGATTGAAATGGCTCGTCTGCTAGTTTTAAAAACCAGCGCGAAAATCGATCGAGAGGGCGTTCCAGCGTCGGTTGATATGATTGCTGCGACCAAGACTAGCGTGCCGATCATGGTACAGACGATTATTGATCGATGTATGCAGGTTCATGGCGCTGGTGGGCTTTGTCAAGATTATAGTATGGCCGAGGCTTTTAATTATGCGCGTTGGTGTCGGCAGGCAGACGGGCCTGATCAGGTCCATCAAATGGCTCTAGGAAAACAGATTATCGATCGCTATGCGCCGCCTGTAAGCTAGGATTTTTTTCGCGGCGATGCGCTAAGTGTCGAAGACCGTGTCTGGGTTTGAAAGACATGTATATCTAGGCTGTTTGGCCAAGATTTGTACCTCGTTGTAAAGAAACTCGGTAAGCTGTTGGCGATTGCCAACAGTTTCGAGTTCTCTCCATCCGAGTGGATCGCCAATACGCGTGCTCAGTGGTTTACCAAAGCTCTTGGTCACCTCATTCATAAGAGCGGCCGAGCGCAGAGCCTCTGAGAACTGTGACGCAAGGTGAAAGATGCGGCTGTTTTGCCCGCTAAAGTAGACCGGCACAACTGTTGCCTCGGCGTCGCGTATCATTTTTGCCGCAAAGGTTGTCCAAGGCGCGTCTACCACTTTTCCAAAGCCACGACGATCGGCTGTGGAGACAAACCCCGATGGGAACACCAACAGCGGTATACCATCTATTAGCGCCTGTTTGGCGACGCGTTTTGAGCGAATATTGTTCTTGACGGCCGCTTTAGACTCGCTGAAATCTACCGGCAAAAAATATTCTGCGAGATCATTGTCTTGACACAAGAAGGCGTGAATTAAAATACGGAAATTGCCGCGCGCGCGGACTGCCAAATCACACAGAGCGAGTCCGTCTATGACCCCGAAAGGGTGATTGGCAACAAACACGAGTGGTCCACTAGTCGGTAATTTCGTTAATTGTCTAGCATCAAAATGATGTTCGATCTTAGCAATTCTAAAGGCGTCAGACAAAAAGTCATCAATTGAGAACGGTTGCTCTTTTACCTGCTTATATAGCGTCTCGATCTGCGAGCGCCCAAAAAAACGTTCGGCAGCTTCAATTAAGTAACGAACGTACCAAGCTTGTTCGGGCCGCACGTTGGAGAGAAAAGGTCGATCTTGCACGTAATCAAGGACTATACTGTCGGATTGCGCATCAGTCATACTGTGTTCAGTGAAGTCATCAGCATATTTTCCTATGTTTTTAATTTATTATTAACGCAGCGCTATACTTTAGCAATTTGCGTCGCGTTTTAAGTAGGCACTCTAAAGGCAGTATTTTTTATGAGTGGCAGAGTTTTTTTTCTTCATTTACTGATTAAACCATAGACAATAGTTAAACAAAAAAATATTTTTACAGTTATGGGTTTTCACTGAATAGTTTTAATGATTTACGGCGAAGCTAAACATTTTTATGGCTGTTTGATAGCACCTGAACTTTAAGCCGAAGTGCGCAGCTTCTGCGGCTAACTGAAGTTTTTATGTTGCAAGGTAGCATCTTTTTGGACACAGTTAACCGTCTAACACTGCTGTTTAGAAACATATAAATGCGTCGCTAACAGAGCTAGTTGTCGTAATTTGTGGGCAATACTAAATATTATATGAAGAGTTTTATATGAAAAATTATGCGACTACGATCTTACTTTGGGCTTCGGTGTTTTCGGCGCCAGAAACGCTTGCCGAGGGTTTCACTTTAAGTAGTGCAACGCTGTCGGGTCAAATTACCAATCGACAGGTGTTTAACGGTTTTGGTTGCTCGGGCGAAAATGTGTCGCCGCAGTTGACTTGGAAGGGCGTGCCGGTTGGTACGAAGAGCTTTGCCGTTACCGTTTTTGATCCAGACGCTCCAACGGGCGGTGGTTGGTGGCATTGGTTGGTCTTTGATATTGCCGCCAAGGTACGCGGGTTATCAGAAAACGCAGGGAATACCGCACTTAAAGTTCCGCTGACG